>JAIRVW010000339.1 GCA_031253705.1 Brucellaceae bacterium | reverse complement strand
GAAAGCACTGGCTGCAGTGGACTGGTCGTTAAAAACTGTGGTGCCGCCGGTATTATTGATGATTGTGGCGGAAGAGGCAGTGCTTTGATCGTTAAAATACAGTGCTTCATCCGTATTATTGGTGATTTCGGCATTACCGGCGGAGTCTGTGCCCTGATAAATTGTGGTTTTGCCGCTTGCAACATCGCTGGCCAGCATTTGAAACGGCATCGGACTGGCAGGTGCTGATGATTTGGCAGTTGCAAGATCGGTATCTAAAATCTGAAACGGTTCAGCACTGCGGGCGGCATTCATACCCGATAGCAGACAAGCGGCGCTGAGACAAAGCGCCGTATATGTGCTGTATTTTTCTCGGGTGCGTTTGATAACCATCATAAGCCGGACAGATCTCTGTTAAGCTTTATGGTTAACGAAGAATGATTAATAAATTATCTAATCAGTCTTTTCTGAAACGGCATAGAATGCCGTTTCAATGTGTAAGAACAATCAGTTAAAGCCCTGAATATCCCTGATGGCAGCCATGCCGCGAATACCCTCACGGTCGCCGGTGGCAGCCAGTGCCTCATAAATGACGCGGGCATCATCATAGCGGCGCAATTTGAGATAGGAGGCCGCCTGCAAAGACATCAGATCCTTGCGCGGTGGTGCAAGCTGGGAGCGTTGCTGCAAAATAAACAGGGTCTCACGGAATTGTCCGGCCTGATAGGCAGCCACAGCACGATCGGAAAGAATAGCAACGCGCAATTCCTTTTGCCGTGCATCACTCATTGGCGCTTTGATTGCTGATACTGCGGCTTTATCAACCAGACCAACACGGAGATAGGCAAGGCTCTGTCCGTAAGCTGCCTCGGAGCGATCCTGCGCCGAGCCGGTATTCAGGGCGGATTCAAAGCTTTTGACCGCTTCCAGCGGACGGTTCAGTTCCATCAGGCACCAGCCATGGGCAACGGCATTACCGCCGGTTGGCACAGGGCCCTCCACGGTCTGACGGCAATTACGCGCAGTATTGCCGGTATTTGTTGCCGGGGCAGCGCGCGGACGTGGTGCCGGTTTTTGCCGTACCGGCCTGTCGTCATATTGCGGCTGGAGCATCGTGTTTTGAACCACTGTACCGGCAGGGATGGTCGCTTGCGGCACAGTCGTGCGGCTGTATCTATCCCGCACAGTGCCGATGTCGGCAATACGCTGCGAATGTGTGCTCCAGACACGTTTGACCTGCTCCAGTCCGGCTTTGTCACCGGTTGTAAACAGGCTCACTCCCAGACCATAGGCCGAAGGCTCGCTGGAATTGTCCCATGAAAGTGCAGTCTGAAACCACTGAATGGCTGTCGGGTTCTGCCCCATTGCACGGGCATACCAGCCCAGTTGCTCTGCGGTACTGACATTTTTTGCCGCGAGAACCGTCGCAGCAATGCGGCTCATCACGTCTTGTGCAATTGTTGCAGGCATACGTGCAGGCGGATCGCTGGCCAGCAAATTGGCCGTTGCTGCAAAATAGACTGCAGCAGCTTCCGGTGACTGATCGCGCCACGGATACATTGTATTTTCAGCCTGCGCAAAATCTCCGCGACCGTTGAGGATCAGAGCCAGACCTTGCGAGACCGTTACACTGTCATCTTTGGTTTTTGCCTGCAGAAACCATTTTTCCGCTGCGGAGAGATCATTCCGGCGCAGATAATACCAGCCGAGCATTTCCGCATCCGCTGCATTGCCGTTTTCCTGTGCAATTGCGGCCAGTGCGGAGAGATAGGAATTGTCGATTTTCAGTTCAGGATTTTCCGCAGCATTTGCCACAAAATGGCGGGAGATTTCCTCATTGATCGCGGTAAACTCACCTTTGCCGTCCGCACCGGTTTTTTGCTGTGCCAGCACCTGTTGTGCCTGCTCGTAAGGCAGATTGCTCAGGGCTTTCTGCACGGTGACCAGCCGTTCTTCCGGTTTAGTGCAGTTTTTCAGAATATAGAGATAACCGTCGCGGGCGCGGTCGGCTTTATCCTGCTTGGCAAAGGCTTCAGATAGCCGCCACAACACATCCACCTCATCGCAGGTGAGAAGCTGCGGGGACTGGGCGGCCAGACTGACCACCATGTCATATTGTTTATTGTCAGAGGCGTTGATCAGCCTCTGGCGGGCTTCCGCAAGATTAAGTTTGGTCAGCAGATCGACCGGTGCAATCCATTCCGGTTCCTGCAATTTGCGCGTGGCAATGGCTTTACGCAGCTCGGCATATTGCCCGTCTGCAAAGAGCTTCCACATCTGATCGAGCTTTGTATCGCGGATTTGCACCGGAGCCAGCGGATTTTCCGGTGGTGTCCAGTACGGATAAAGCGCTTTCAGCCGTTCAATTTCCGCCTGCAGCCGGACTTTATCGCCCTTCAGGGCAAAATAGCGCAAAGCGCTTTCGTCAACCTCCGGCATGCTGTCTTGAGACAGATTTGTCTGTCCTGCCTGTGTGCTACGTTGTTGTGCAGAGGCAGAGACAGGCAACATGCCGCTGCCGGAAATGGCGTGCATATCCGGTGCACTGCCTGTGCGGTTGGAATAGACATACATGCCTGCACCGGCGGTGGAGGCCAAAAGCACTATGATAAATAGCTTTTTCATAGGCACTCCGGATGATTTTGTGCAGTATAAGCCAGTGCCAGCAGATGCAGGGTCGACGGATAATATTGTGTCGGTGTGAAGCGGCTTACATCCTGAGATAATTTTGTGCCATTAGCGATACAGGCTGCCAGCTGCGGAATAATGCGATATCCCGCCTCGCTGAGCGATGTGATTGTCGCTCCGGTTGTGACATTCACCAGATGAATATTGCCGTTTTCTCCGGTCATGGCTTTTGCAAGTTGCTGTGTAATCTCTTGTTTTCCCAATCCTGCACGGGAAAGATATAACACGATCCGCAGGTTATTATAGCCGAATTCAGGCGTAAAATTCTGAGCCGGTTCAGAATTCCCGTACAGGCTGATCCAGTCCGACGGTAATTGTGCAGTGCCAAAACGGCTCTTTTCGAGAAGCCGCGTACCGCTCTCCGCCAGTTCAGCCCATGCGGGCGAAGGGGCAAGCTCATTCATCACCGGCAAAGCTTCAAAGACCCAGTAGGACAGGTTGATAACGGGGCCGTCTGCGCGTTCTTTGGCAGAAAATCCGCGAATGGCAGGCAGCAGAATAGTGTCGTCATTGTGTCTGGTGACTTGTTTTTTCAGCAGGCTGGCGGCAATGGTGGCGGCACTGTTGCGATAATCCGCATTGCTCCATTTTTGCGCTGCCAGTGCCAGTGCATAGGCAATCAGAATATCCCCGTCTGAGGCATTATTGGTGTCGGTAATATGCGGGCGAACGGCCGGATCCCATTTCCAGACTGACAGGCCATCATTGCGGATCAGCATTTCTGTGCGGGTAAAACTCCAGATCAGCTCAAAATCTGCGGGACGATCCGCCATATAAGCGAGCAGCAAGCCGTAACCCTGACCTTCGCTATGGCTGATATTGCCATTGGCATCGTCGGTAATACGACCTTCTTTGGTGAGGAACTTCTCACTATAGGCGTTCCAGTCTGCAGCGCTGATCATTGGTGTGTTTGTTGCCATTGCTGTTTGTGCCTGTGTATCCGGCACAAAAGCACCGGCCATAAAAACAGCCAGTGCACAGGCAAGAAACCTTTGAGTGATCTGTCTAGTTTTCATCGTCCCGTCTCCCGAAACGTGAAAGCAGCAAAGAGGTGGACAGGCCGAGCGCAACCAGCGCTACCAGCAAAGCCACAACATAGGACAGGGCATTGCTGGACAACCAGTTGGTTGTAATCAGGCGTATATTGGAAAATGACAGAGGCTGTGTTGTCAAAAATTCAATATTCTGTACGGGCAAGGTTTCAACCGCCTGTTTCTCACGATTATAGGCGGCAAGTCGTCCGTCGATCTTGCTCCAGCTGGTCTGGTGTGTCAGGCGCTCCGCACCCTGCCGCAGCATAATGGCATCCGGTGCCGTCACAATTGTCCATGCGCCTGTTTTTGCAGGACTGGCACCTTGTGCCGCGAGCACGGAAACATCTTTGGACGGGATAAATTGCGTATCTTTGCCCGGAAAAAGTCGCAGGCTGTCCGAAGCGCTGATGGCCTCAATCAAATTGTTATAGGTATTTTGCAGCCAGCCGTACCAGCCGGTTTGCAGTTGCTCCTGCCATTGGTTCAGGGTGAAATTGACATTATTCCGTGAGGACGCTTGTGAAGGTGACAGAGCGTCATCATCACTCCATACAGCTTTGGCCCTGGGATTAATGCCCGTCTGTGCCAGCACCATATCCGGCAGATTGGTAATCGGGCTGACAAAAAGCGCATTGCCGGATTTCAGATCATTTTCAGACTGTACCGGCTTCATTTTCAGCGGGCGCCCTGCGGCGATTGCGAGATTACCCATAAGGGTGGCTGAGGCCGACAGCACATTGTAATCGCCGAGATTGGCGACGAGCGCCAGTTCGTCTGTGGTATAAGTATAGGGATAAGCCATACCAGCCAAGGCCGCGAGATTAGGCGTCTGCCCGATGCGGCCGAAATCCGGCATGCTGAATTTGGACGTGTCAAACAACGCAAAACGCGGCATTTCTGATGATGCCGTGCCGGTTGCACAGAACGTATCCGTCTCGGTCATGAGCGCGGCCTCAATGGTCACCACATTCAGTCCGGGCCGGAAATGACGCATTTCAACACGGATCGGCAGCTGTTTCATCACGCCGCCGCCGGTATTGGTGATCGGAATTGTCGTGGCAATATTGCCGTTGACATAAATATCAATATGGCTGCCCGGCAGTACTTCTGCGGAATAGGCGGCATCCAGCAGAACCGTTGCCGTACCATAGGCATTGGCATAGAAATCCGGCGGCACAGCGAAAGTAAACTGATTGCGCAACCGGCGACCGCTGAATTGCTGCGTTGCAATGCCCAGTTCCGCAAAGGACAGCGTTCTCGCACCGCGCAGAACCTGTGCATCCGGCAGGTTCCAGTTCTGGGTTTGCAGGGAGCTGCGCAATGTATTAGCCGGACGCTCTGTCATGGCCACCAGACGGTCAATGTTCCTGTTGATCTCGCGCCAGTTTTCACCGGATATCAGCAGAAATTGTTCGCCGGTCTGCGCATTGGCAACAAAATGCATGGAACCTGCACTGTGACCGGCATCATTGCCGGTAATATGCAGCGTGTCGAAAACATCAGCGAGTTCTGTCTGTGTGCCGACCAGCACGGTCAGTTCACCGGAATGAGCGCCGTCCGTATGGATGAGTGCTGGATCAAGTGATTTTTCGACGGAAAAACTCTGGTTCGGCATCCCACCCAGAATTGCCAGCGCTTGTGACAGATCCAGCAGGCTGATGCCGTGCTCGCCGTTGCCCAGTGCCGGTGCGATGATATTAAACTGCGTATTGCCTTTGGCATTCACACCGATGGCAATAATATCCTCGCCACTGGTAAAACGTCCGTGCTGCGGCTGTGTGCCATTTGCTTCGCGATTGAAATCAAAGGCGAAATAGGTTTTTGCCGGATCAATATTGGTCCATAATTCATAGGTGGATTCAATCGTGCAGTCAGTCCGATGACGCTGCTGTGCACGGATGGTCAGCGTATTGGCGCCGGTTTGTAACAGACCGGCAGGAATATCGACCATCACTTCCGACATCTGATCGGCGGAGCGGATCGGTTGCTGCAGCAACTCGGCATTATTGATGCTGACAATGAAATCCGAGCTTTCCGGCGCAACGAGAATGGCACTCTGATAGCCCAGATTAAGTTGTGCCGGTGCCCGTGCTTCTTCTTCGGTCAGTGCAATATTCCAGCTTCGCTGATATTGCTCTCCGTTCAGCGTCAGGCTCTCCGCAGGAACAATATAACGCCGCCACGGTAATTTTGTCTGTGTCGGTGCAGGCGTGCTGGCCGGTACCGGCTGGTTCATCGGAGCCGTTTGCGCAGGTACGGTGTCTGCCGGTTTTGCGGTCGTGCCGGTTTCCGGTGCCATATCAAAAGGTTTTGGTGCGTCGGCCTGTGCCAGTGCAGTGCCGGACAAACATAACAGGCACAGGGCGGCGAAGAGAGAGCGGCGGGCAGGCAGGACAGAGGCGGAGAGCAGTGTCATGTTTTCTCCCCTTTGCCGGATTTTTCTTTCAGCTTAGCCGAATATTGTTTCAGACCGAGGAAATAGGCCAGTCCGCGACCGGTCTGATAGAGCGACAGACTGAAGAACCATAATGTTGCCCGCAGCACGCCCGGATTGGTGCGGCGTTCCCGCTGCATTTCTCCCCAGCGTCCGGCATTGGCAAAAATCAGATCGGCAACCAGCCGGTGATGCGCGGCTTTGCTGGGCTTATACAGACAGCCGACAGAGATCAGGTCGCCTTCACGCGCAACATTACGGATTTCAACCGGCAGATCGCCGCTTTGTTCGTCTGCAAGTGTGATGAAGCGGGCGGAGATTTCACTGCCGATATTGAGTGCTGCAATATCTCCGGCATAGATCATCAGATGCATACCATTAGCGGAGACATCATCAATGGTGGCGGTATGCCACTGGCCGTCAATCAGGACTTCACAGCGGCGGGTGACTTTAACGCGCACGGATGAGGAGCGTTCGCCGCGCTCGGAGACAACACCCAGCGCACAACCTGCCATAATCAGATTGAGCAATGTCCAGCCGCCGACAACCAGCAAAACATCGGCCTTATAAGGCTCTGTATAGATGCGATAGGCAGCGATCAGAAGCGCCAGAACCAGAATGATAAAAATGATAAAAAACGGACGGGCAATTTCCGAAAGACGGGCGACAAGAATGGATTCGTCTTTTGCTGTTACGTTGAAAGTCGGTTTGCGCGGATTGAGAATGACCGAAATAATCGCAGGCAGCAAATGAACCGACTGCACATATTCATAGAGCTCGGAAATCCACGGCCAGCGATAAGAACCGTAGAGATAATTCTGCAGCATCAGGTTTACGCAGAGATAGATCAGCGTATAGGCCAGAAACTCCCCGCCGGAAGCCACGAAAATCTGCAGATCAAAGAACAGATAAAACAGCGGCGCGACGAGGAATGTCATGCGCGCAAAAGGAAACAGCCAGAACAATGTCGAGGACATATAGCACAGGCGCTGCGGCAGGCTTAACCCTGCCATCAGAGGCGGAAAGCGGAACCGCAGGATCTGCATCATGCCCTGCGCCCAGCGGCTGCGCTGGCCGATAAAACTGGCAAATGTCGCCGGTTGCAGACCGGCAATCAGCGGACGGTCAATATAGACACTGTCCCAGCCTTGTGCGTGCAGGTTAACCGCCGTTTCGCAGTCTTCCGTAATGCTGACACCGCTGAAACCGTTGGTTGTCGCCAGCGCTTCACGACTGAGCAAGGCGGCAGAACCGCAGAAGAATGCAGCATTCCATTTATCCAGCCCGCGCTGGATCATGCCGTAGAACATTTCGTTCTCGCTCGGCATCTGGTTGAATGTGCGTAAATTCCGTTCAACGGGGTCAGGATTGATGAAGAAATGCGGGGTCTGCACCAGAAATAATTTGGCATTATCGCGGAAATAGCCGACGGTTTCTGTCAGAAAATTACGTGCAGGCGCGTGATCAGCATCAAAAACAGCAACCAGCTGACCTTTGGAATGGGCAAGGCCATTGTTGAGGTTACCGGCTTTTGCGTGCTCATTACGGGCACGGGTCAGGTAATTGACGCCGAAATCCGCACATAGCGCCTGCAATTCTGCACGGCGTTCGGTTGCTCTGCGGCTTTCCAGCAAATTGGCGGAATTGCATTTCTGATCCGTACCGCCGTCATCCAGCAGCCAAATGGTCAGTTTATCGGCGGGGTAATCCATATTCACCGCTGCGCCCAGCGTATTGGCGAGCAGACCGGCATCTTCATTATAGGTCGGAATGAACACATCGACCGCGGGCATTTCCTCTGCCCGCAGGATAACAGGGGCAGGTGACACGCGCGGAAACGACACAACAAACATCGAAAGCGCCAGCATCATGACGCTGTACATTTCCGCAAGATACAGAATAATCCCCGGAATGAAGTTTTGCAGCTGACTGACAGGCGGGATGGTCTGCGTTGTGCGCCAATAGACATAGCGCAACACAATTGACGTACCGATTGCCAGTACGACCAGCCGCCAGTTACCGCCGACGCGGAAATGCTTAAACACGGCCATGACAATCAGCACACTGATGCCCAGTGTCAGCTGTGTCGCCAGATTAATCGGCGTGAAAGTGAGTAACAGCACACAGGCTGCCGAGAGCAGCCACCAGAAGAAAATACCGATTTTATGCACCGGAACCTCCTGTTTTACTATGTGTCTTGTTTGTTTTCATGATCATCAGGGACATATCATCGTGTTATTTCCGGCAGCGCCGGATTGTGAACTGGCTGGTAATCTGCAAGGCGAAGGCACGACAACAGAGGCTGCGGCTGCGGGTTGCGGCAGTGTCATCGTTGTTGGTAGTGGTACCTGAACCTGTTGTGCCTGTGGTGCGGTATAGACAGGTGCTGCCGGTACAGCGACCTGCCGCACGGGCATTGAAGCGGCCTGCTGAGGTGCAGGTACAATAACAGGATTTGGAACTGGGGCCTGCGGATAAGCGGCTGATCCGTAAGCAGAGCCGGCTGGCGGATAATAACCGCTCTCTTGCCGCGGCTGTGCCACAGGACTGCGCTTTTGTACCGGCGCGGAAATACGGGCTGGCGCTTCTGCCTTTGACAGGCTGGTATTGAGACGGTCGGTATTCAGATCACTGGCCGGAAAAGCACCGCTCAGATTGCTTTGTACGGCAGGAGCCATCAGCGGGCTGCCCATACGGCCGATATCCGGCGAAGGACCTGCCGGTTCTCCGTAGGGGTTCCAGCCGCTGGCTGCGATAGTTGCATTGATGGTAAATTCATACATAGAGGCCAACAGCTTTTCCTGACTGGCACCGGTTTCACACAGACGCAAGCGCAGGTCTATGCGGCCACGGTTCTGGAAAAACTGTTGCGCATATGCCGGAGAGCGGATTTGCTGCCATGCATAAATACAGCTGTCGCCACCTGCGGTTTTGCCGGTTGCATAGCTGAACGGACCGTAATTGTTCTGCACATAATAAGGCGAGCGTACCATCGGAACGCCTGCGAGTTCTGTGCGCAGTTCCCGTGAAATGCGCCCTTCGGTGAGCGGCAGATATGATAATGTGTTTTCGCTGGCACCTTCTGAATTGACGGGGCCGAAAAATGTGACGCGGAAATAATTGGCACCGGAATGACCGGAATTCGTGCTGAGTGCAATCGTCTGGGTGACGGCATTGCTGGCGCGCTCCTGTGTAATGCCGACAACGGAACGGTTGGACGGCAGGACAAAAGCATCATCGATGCCGATGTCGCGCTTACCATAGGTAAGGCTGGCCGGATCCTTGGTGGCACAGGCTGTCAGGAGCAACAGGGACAGGACTGACAGGCAGGGACGCCAAACCATCAATTTTGCACCCCTTATTGTTGTATCTACAATGATGAGCAGGCAATAAAACAGACTGTTATAGCTGCAATTGCGTGCACGTGAATTGAACCCTAAAGCATACCCGTCTCAAATGGATTCATTTGAGCTCCCACGAACATGCGACTATTAAAAAATCCGGAGCGGGCTCTATGAATTTCAGTAGATGCGATCCGCTCTAGTCCTTGGAATTATTAAAATTTTATGGTTTACAATTGATTAACGGGGCGTTGTAAAAAGCCTGATCCTTTAAATAATAAAGGTATTGCTAAAATTAAATATTTGTACCGATTCTACGCGTGTGTGTGAACCCCGTTTACAGATAGCCGGAGAATTTTTGTTCTAAAATCCCGTGCGTTTCCGCACATATTTCGGATAAATGCGCGAGCAGGGCTTCGGAGCTGGCAACGACCGGCCGGTTCAGCGGGCGTAAGGCTGACAGCACAAAGTCCTGCGCGGGTATAAAGGGCTTCAGCACCAGCCCTTGTTTTTCATAACTCAGTGCTGTCAGCGGATTGACGATAGAAACGCCCAGCCCCCGCAACACCAGTTCACACACGCTATTCGCGGATTGTGAGGAGAGAAACAGCCGTCTTTCCGTGCCTGCCATGTCAAAAATACGCTCTACGCTCAGCCGATAGGGGTCTTGTGAGCCGAGACTGATAAAATTCTGTCCTTCAAAATCCTGCGGCTCCAGATAATCGCGCTGTGCCAGCGGGTGATCCGGCGGCATGACCGCGACGAGTTTAAATACCCGGAGTACGCGTACTTCCGCGTCTCTTTGTGTGTAAAAATCCTCAATCAGCCCGATATCAAAGTTAAAGCCGGAAATGCTCGACTGGTTGCGCGGATCGACGGTGCTGATCTGCAGGGTCAGATCGGGATGGGTTTTGCTCAGACGGGCAATCGCGTCGGGCAGAATGGTTTGCGCAAATGCGGGCAGGGAGGCCACGGTCAGCACTTCCTCTGATGCATCACGCAGCCGGTCGATAAAACCGTTAATCCGGTCGAGACCGATGAAAGAGGCCTGCACTTCCTCAAATAATTTGAGCGCTCTGGCCGTTGGTATCAGCCGTTGCAGGCGGCGCTCAAACAGCCGGAAACCGATATGTTCTTCCAGTCTGGACAATTCACGGGTGATTGTCGGCTGCGAGGAACCAAGTGCTGCGGCTGCTGCCGTCACAGTACCGAATTTCATTGTTGCCCTGAAAATTTCTACCTGTCGCAGATTGATATGATTTTTGCGCAACATGGCTCTCATCCTCCCAAATTTAAGGTGCCATGTTACCACTTAATATCTTTTATGAATAAAGTTCCAATGATATTTCTATATCAAAGCACAGAGTTTCGTGGCTAACTCATCTCCAAAAAGGGGAATAAAATGAGTGTTCAGGCTCATAATCCGCATCAGCATCCGGCGGCGCGTGCTTTGGAACAGGCATTGTCCATGACCAATGGCGGCCTGCGTAAGGAGGATGTCTGCGTTGCGGCCTGTCTTTATGATGCGCCTTTGCGGCACACTGACCCCGGTGCGATGATCGGGCTGGACTGGTTTTCCCATCAGGCGGATAAGCCGCTTTATCCTGCCAGTGTTGTGAAGATGTTTTTCCTTGATGCTTTGGCAGCCTTTCGCGAGCAGGGGCAGCTTGAAGACAATGATGAGGATGAACGTGCTGCCGCCCAGATGATGGTGATTTCCTCCAATGAAGCGACGGTTTATCTTGTTGGTCGTTTGACCGGTGCGGATGATGGCGCTCCTCTGCAAGGCGAGGCTTTGCAGGCATGGTGTGCGGCGCGCCGCCGTGTTCAGCACTGGTATGACGCGCAAAACCGCCCTGAATTTGCCGGTATCAATGTCCTGCACGGCACCTATCATGACAGTCCCTATGGCCGCGCCAAGCAAATCCGCACCGGTGAAAACGGCAATCTCCTGACCGCATTATCCGCTGCAGCTCTGATGCATGATATTGCGCGTGGCGCACGGGTTCGTTCGGACTGGATGATGCGTCTGATGGATCGCGAGTTTCAGCGTGGTCAGCAGGATCTGGAAGCGGATGGTGATCAGGTCACCGGTTTTCTGGTTGAAGGTCTGCCGCGCACAGTCCGCACATGGTCAAAAGCAGGCCACACCTCATGGACACGGCATGATGTGGTTTACGGAGAAACACCGGACGGGCGCAGTTTTGTGCTCTGTGTGATGTGTGACGGCACGTGGCCTGCACAGGATAAAAGCTTTTTGCCGGATTTCGGCAAATATTTCTATGATTACGCCTTTGGTGAAAAGGCAGCGTAATCGGGTTCTGATCAAGCAATAAATGCAAAGGGGAACATATGAACTACCGGTCTGTACTGAAAACCACATTTTTCGCTGCGGCATTGTCCGTCGCTCTGCCGTCCGCCTCTGTCTGGGCGGATGAAGCCAAATCCGGCGGCACATTGCATCTGGCTGCCCCTTATGGCGCAGCGCTGAAAAGCCTTGATCCGCATGTGACCTATAATTCGCAGGATATGGCTGTTTCAAAAGCCTTCCACCGCTCGCTTTATTCATGGGATTCAGCCAAAAACGCGCCTGCGCTTGATCTGGCAGAATCCGTAACAACAAGTGAAGACGGCAAGACTTACACCTATAAGCTGTTCGACAATATTTATTTCCATAACGATCGCAAGCTGACGGTTGATGATGTGATCTGGTCTTATACCCGTATCATGGATCCGGCTAAGGGCTATCCGGGTGCGGTGCAGGTCGGCACACTTGTGGGTGCGCAGGAATATGGCAAAGGTGAAGCCAAAGACATCAGCGGCATCAAAAAGATTGATGACAATACATTTTCGCTGACCTTTAAAGAGCTGACCGATCCGGGCACCCAGTTCTTTGAAGCGATCACTGCGATCCTGCCGAAAGAAGAAGTTGAAGGCGGTAATTTCCTCTCCAAGCCGGTGGGTCTCGGGCCTTTTGTGTTTGAGAACCATGTTGAAGGTTCAAAAATCTCCGGTAAGAAATTTGATAAATATTACAAGGCCAACAAGCCTTATGCCGATGCGGTGGATTTCACCATTTCCGGCGATAACAGTGCGCTGGATATGGCCTTCCGCGCCGGTGAACTGGATGCGACAGTGTTGTCAGAAAATGCCTATACGATGTATAAGGCCGATCCGGAGCTCTCCAAAGGTCTGATCGAGGTTTCCGAGGTTTTCACCCGTCATATGGGCTTCAATACCGAGAAGAAACCATTTGATGATGCGCGTGTGCGTCAGGCAATCAACTATGCGGTTGACCGTGATATTATCATCCGCAAGCTCCTGAAAGAGAAAGCCTATAAGGCAACCGGCTGGCTGCCTGCGACTTCTCCGGCTTTTGACAAGGATCGTGCGCCTTATGCCTATGATCCGGCTAAAGCCAAAGAATTGCTGGCAGCAGCAGGCTATCCGGATGGTTTTGAATTCACCGCAACTGTGACAGAAGGCAATAACAGTCTCGGCACACTGGAAGCGATGATGCCGTTCCTGAAAGAAGTCGGCATTACTGCTAAGGCCAAAGTTGTGGATTCCAACACATTGGTCGATGAGATGAATCAGGGGCTTGCCGCTGCATGGTTTCGCTCGGCCGGTACAGGACCTGATCCGCTGACAACTTTGCGCTGCTTTGACAGCCGTGTGAGCCGTCCGGCCTGTAACCGCAGTGCGTTCAAAGACCCTGCCTATGATGCGATGCTGGATGAAGCAGCGGCAGAAACTGATCCGGCAAAACGGACTGAGCTTCTGAAAAAAGCCGACGGTTATATTTTCGACAAGGCTCCAGTCTGGTTCAACAATTACAACAAAGCCGTTGTTGCGACCCAGCCATGGATTCACGGCGTTGATGCCAATGTGACAGAAGCCGCGATTATCGAGGTGGATTCACTCTGGCTCGATGATAATGCCCCCGGCCGTCAGTAAGACACAGCCACTGCATAAGCAGAAAATGTTGCAGGTCTGCGCGTTGTTAAACCGCGCAGACCTGTGGCAGCCCCTTTGTCCGGCTTCGGGCAAGGTTGATATGGCGGCAGGCTTGCTGCCGGTTTTTCCTGCATAATTGATGGATATTCCTATGCTGATGGTGGTTGGCAGGCGTCTGCTGCAGTCCCTCGTTACAGTCTTTGCGGCAATCACATTGATCTTCTTTCTGTTCAGTGTGATGCCCGGCACATTCGTATCGGCGATTTCCGGCGATAAACGTGACATTGATCCGGCGGTGATTGAGCGGATCGAAAAAGAGCTCGGGCTGAATGATCCGCTGCCGCAGCGTTTCGGCCGCTATATTGCCGGTCTTGCAACTGCTGATCTGGGCACCTCTTTTGCCACGCAGCGTCCGGTCACGGATATGTTGTCGACCCGCATTGTCGCGTCTTTCAGACTGGCAGTTGCCGCGATCATCTTTGCGGTGCTGATCGGCCTGCCGCTTGGCTTTCTCGCGGCGGTGCGGCAAGGCACATGGCTGGATACCACAGCGATGATTACGGCCGTGTCCGGCCTGTCGCTGCCAAGCTTCTGGTTCGGCTTGATTGCGATGTATTTCGTGTCTCTGCAACTGGGGCTGCTGCCCACCTTCGGCTATGGCAATGGCAGTATCAAAAATCTCATTTTGCCTGCAATCACGCTGGGCATCGGCCCCATGGCGCTGCTGGCGCGTACCACCCGTGCGGCCGTGCTGGAGACGATGAATGCGGATTTTGTGCGCACTGCCCGCTCTAAAGGCAATTCGGAATTCCGCATTGCCACTAAACATATGGCGCGTAATGCGTTTGTGCTGGTGCTGACAACCATCGGTCTGCAATTCGGCTCCATGCTCGGCGGTTCCGTGGTGATTGAAAACCTGTTCGCATGGCCGGGTATCGGATCGCTGCTGATCCAGTCCGTCTCGATGCGCGATATTCCGACGGTTCAGGGCTGTATTCTCGTGATTGTGCTGTTTTTCCTCGTCATCAATACGCTTGTCGATATCGCCTATCTGATGATCGATCCGCGCATCCGCTACGGTTAAGCGTCATGAAAAAGCACCTTCTGAAACCTCACGACATTTTTGAACAGGGCAGGCAGATTTAATGTTACGCTCCAATCTTATCATCGGTCTCATTATCTTTGCGGCTGTTGCTCTGGTGGCATTATTTGCGCCATGGATTGCACCCTATGATCCTGTCGGCCATTCCAATCTGATGTATGCGGAAGAGCCGCCGAGTGCGCAATTCTGGTTCGGTACCGATGAACAGGGACGCGATATCTTCTCGCGTATTGTTTACGGTGCACGGATTTCGCTGCTGATCGGCCTTGCCATTCAGACGATGAATACCTGTATCGGCGTGTTGCTCGGGCTTTCTGCCGGTTATATCGGCGGCTGGTGGGATGAGTTTGTGCAAGGCCTGACCAATCTGATGCTGGCAATTCCGACCATCGTTTTTGCATTGGCATTAATGGCTGTTCTCGGACCAGGTTTGCTGAGCCTTTTGATTGCGCTTGGCCTGACCGACTGGGCCTATAGCTGCCGCATCTCGCGTGCGCAGGTGCTGACCCAGAAATCCCAGAACTATGTGCAGGCCGCGCGTACACTCGGTTTTGGCCGGTTCTATATTATGCTGCGCGAAATTCTGCCGAATATCGGCGGGCCGCTGATCGTTGTGGCAACCATGGGTATCGGCTCGGCAATTATGGCGGAAGCCTCGTTGTCCTTCCTCGGCCTTGGCGTTGTGCCGCCGGCACCAAGCTGGGGCGGCATGCTGGCGCGTGCCCGTGAGCAGCTGATGGTTGCGCCTTGGGTTGCGATTTTTCCGGGGCTGGCACTGTTTATCACTGTGCTTGGTTTTAACATGCTGGGTGACGGCCTGCGCGATCTGCTCGACCCGCACGGGAGGTAAAAACGCTGATGTCTGATCAACCGATTTTGCAACTGGATAATCTTTCCATCGCTTTGCGGCATAAAGAGCAGAATTATCCCGCCGTCAGTCAGATGAACTTCTCTATTCAGGCCGGTGAAGTCTTCGGTCTGGTGGGGGAATCCGGCTGCGGCAAAAGCCTGAGCGCCCTGACCATTGCGGGATTGCTGCGGCCGCCTTTGCATGTGACGCAGGGGCAGGTGCTGCTGGAAGGGCAGGATATTAACCGGCTTTCTAACAGAGATATGCGGCGTCTGCGCGGTGACCGCGTGGCGATGATTTTTCAGGAGCCGATGACCTCGCTCAACCCGCTGATGACCATCGGTGATCAGATCGGCGAAATGTTTGTGCTGCATAAAGGCATGTCGGTGCGACAGGCACGGCTGAAAGCCATTGAAGCACTGGAACAGGTGCAGGTGCCGAGCCCTGAGCGGCGCATCAAAGATTATCCGCACCAGTTGTCCGGCGGTATGCGCCAGCGTGTGATGATTGCCATTGCGCTGGCCTGCGATCCGGCGCTGCTGATTGCCGATGAGCCGACAACGGCGCTGGATGTGACCATTCAGGCGGAGATTGTCGAGCTGATTTTGGAGCTGTGTAAAGCTCGCGGGACGGCAGTGCTGATGATCAGCCATGATCTGGGACTGGTTGCACGCATGTGTGACCGTGTGGCGGTGATGTATGCGGGTCATATTGTAGAACAGCGTCCGGCTTCGCAGATTTTCACCGATCCGCGCCATCCTTATACGCGCGGGCTGGTGGCGTCTCTGCCGCTTCTCGGACGGCGTTTGCAGGAAGGACGCAAAAAGCTGACCGAGATCAAAGGTGTGGTGCCGGGCTTGCTGGAGCGCGACAATGCCTGTGGTTTCGCCTCGCGTTGTCCGCGTGCCACGGATGAATGCAGAACACTTATGCCGCCGGTAACCGCGCTGGAAGGTTCAAGTACAATCAGGTGCTATCATCATGACTGAACAGGTTTCTTTTGCTTGTGCACAGGAAGCGCACACGGATGAAGTGCTGGCCGTGCGCGACCTGAAAATTCATTATACGGTGCGTGAGGGCTTCCGGAAAAAGACCCTGAAAGCGGTGAACGGCGTTGACCTGTCCATCCGCGCCGGTGAGTGCCTCGGCCTTGTCGGTGAAAGCGGTTGCGGAAAATCAACACTGGCCAGCGCGATTATGGGGCTGGTGCCTTATACATCCGGCTCAGTCCATGTGGCTGGGCAGGATGTGCCGAGCGCAGTGAAAAATGATCCGCTCGCTCAGGCGCGCAATGTGCAGATGGTGTTTCAGGATCCGTTTGCTTCGCTCAATCCGCGCCGTTCCGTGCGCGATGCACTGGCGGCGCCTTTGCGTTTGCATGGCATGAAGGATAAAGCGGAGATCGAAGCGCGTGTGGTTGATATGCTGACCAAGGTTGGCATGAAACCGGAAGCGGCCGACCGTAAACCGCACGAATTTTCCGGCGGACAGCGCCAGCGCATCTGCATTGCCCGTGCCCTGATCGTTGAGCCGAAACTGCTGGTCTGTGACGAGCCGGTTTCCGCGCTTGATGTGTCGATCCGCGCGCAGATTATCAATCTGCTGCTGGAGCTCAAAGATGAGCTGGGCATTGCGCTGTTGATGATCTCTCATGATCTGGGCGTGGTTGAACATATGAGCGACCGCATTGCCGTGATGTATCTGGGACGAATTGTGGAAGAGGGGATATGGAGTGATATTTTCACCAATCCGCTGCATCCCTATACGCAGGCGCTGATCGCTTCTATTCCCGATCCGCTGGCGGCGGAAAGAAAGCCGCGCCGGATGCAGGGAGAAGCCCCGTCACCGCTCAAACCGCCGTTGGGTTGTGCCTTTAATCCGCGCTGCCCTTCCGCTTTTGATGCCTGCCGTCAGGGCGATATTCCTGACTTTACCAGAGCAGGAACAGAACCGTCGCATCGTGCCCGTTGTCATTTGCTGGAGAGCGCTTTCTGATCCCGCAGGAACGCACCTCCGTAATTCCTTATAAACCTCAGAACAGGTTAAACAGAATGAGCCAAAATCCGTTTATGGTCGGAACCCTTGAGCAGCCGACAATTGTTGTGCGCACCGGACAAGACCCGCAAAATCCGCATATTGGTTTGCTGACCATTGATGACTGGACAGTCAAATGTGCGATTGGCCGCAATGGTCTGGTTGATCCGCAACTGAAGCGGGAAGGGGACGGCAAAACCCCGCGCGGACGTCATCCGCTGCGCTATGGTTTCTATGATCCTGAGGTTTTTGGCGATGAACCACGCGGCTTTGACTTTCCGTTTTTGCCAAAGCCGGAAAATTACCGCTGGGTGGAAGATACGGACAGCCCTTTCTATAATCAGTTGGTGTTTGAAACCGACGAAACGCAACCGTCACGTCGCGGCGAGCGCCTGTTTGATCTGATTATTCCGGTTGGCTGGAATGATGCTCTGCCGGATGCAAGCGGTGGTTCGGCCATTTTCATGCATACGGCACGGCCGGATTATAGCGGCACTGCGGGCTGTGTGGTGGTCGCTCATGAACATCTGATGGAACTGGCACGTCGTGTCCGTCCGGGGATGGTGATTGATATTTCTTCGATCAATGATGTGGTGAAACCATTGGCGCCATTGGTGACCAATCCGCCCAAATCTATTGAGACCGTTACATTCCATGGTCTGAAACCGGGCCCGCGCCTGATCGTTACCGGTTCGGTGCATGGCAATGAGCCGTCAGGCCCTTATGCGATCAGTCGTCTGATCAGTGAATTCCGCAGCGGCCAGCGCGAGCTGGAATGCGGTCAGGTGACGTTTGTGCCCGTGGTCAATGGTCTGGCCTTCCGCAACAATACCCGTATCGGTGACCGCAACTTCAACCGCAATCTTTCGGAAAGCGCGATCCCGCAGGATAATGAAGACCGTGTTGCTAATGTCATTTGCCCGCTGCTCCGTGCCCATGATGTGCTGATTGATCTGCATTCTTTTGGCTCGGAAGGCGAGGCTTTTGCTCTGTTCGGTCCGCAGGATAATCACGGAGCACTGGAACCCTTTGCCCATGAAACTGCAGAAAGTAAGCTGGCAAAGGCACTGAACTTGTCGTTGCTGGTACATGGCTGGCTGCCTGCCCACGAGAAGGCTTTGAAGCAGAAACGTGAAGCTGGTGTAACCGAAGGCCTGTCCTCGCTGCACGGCATCGGCACCACGGAATATATGCGTTTTGCCGGTGGTTATGGTGTGACCGTTGAATGCGGCCAGCATCTTGATCCGAACGGTCCGCAGGTTGGTTATGATTGCGTGATCAATGGCCTGGCCGCGCTTGGCATGATCAAAAATACAGCGCAGAAACCGCAAGCTCCGCGTGTTCTGGAAATCTGCGATGCTATTCTGGCCGATCATGATGAGGATCAGCTGGTGAAGCGCTTTGTTACCGGCGAGGCTGTGAAACAGGGTGAAGTGATCGGCAAGCGTGCGGATGGCCGCGATATTGTGATGCCTTATGACGGTGCGATTATTTTCGCCAGCCTGACCTCTCCGGCGCATACTGAATTGTGCTTCCTGTGCAAAGTCAGCACACGTTTAGACTAAAATGTAATTCTTGCGCGCCTTTGTTTGTCGCACAGGCGCGCAAGAACTTTATTGCAGATGATCGCGATAGAGCAGCAGCGAGATGATAAATGTCACTGCGCTGATCATGGCCAGCGTGAAGAGCTGGCGCGCTGTTACCGGTTTTTTGACAAGCTGGCTGGCAATCAGCAGGATGATTGACCAGAGACAGGTAAACAGCAGCAGACACAGCGTATAGACAAAGCCGGACAGATCATAACCACCGCCGCCGATGGACGGATATTGCGAAGGCGCAGGATTCAGCAGCAGGTTGAAAAAGCCGGTGACGAGTACAAAGAAGGTCAGAAGACTGAAAAACATCAGATTTTTCAAAGGCATCTCCTTTACGATCACAATACAGCATCAGCCGTTTTTACTGGTTATTTATACAGCGCGGCTTTAACGTGTCGCGCTGTATAAAGTGGCAGGTATTCTGCGCTTAAGCCAGTTTCGGAATGGCATCCAGCAGCATTTTTGTATAGGGCTGCTGTGGCGCTTCAAAAATGGTTTCAGCCATGCCTTCTTCAACAATTTTGCCGTGATGCATAACGATAATGCGGTCACAGAGATGGCGCACAACCGACAGATCATGGCTGATGAACAGCAATGTCAGATTCAGTTCTTTGCGCAACCGCAGCAGCAAATTGAGAATTTGCGCCTGAATGGATACATCAAGCGAGGCCACCGGTTCATCGCAAACAATCACCTCCGGTTTCATCGCCAATGCACGGGCAATGGCGATACGCTGACGCTGACCACCGGAAAACTGGTGCGGATAACGATCAGCAAAAGCCGGATCAAGGCTCACCGCTTTCAGCCAGTGTGACACATAGGCACGGGCTTCGCTTTTGCCGGTCAGACCATGGGCAATCGGCCCTTCTGCAATGGACTGGCCGATGGTACGGCGCGGATCAAGTGACGCAAACGGGTCCTGAAAAATCATCTGGATTTTGGTTGTCAGTTTGCGCCCGTGCACATAGTCAGACATGACAGGCTGGCCGGATAGACGGATCTCCCCCTCAGTCGGCTGATAAATCCCGCAGACCATGCGGCCGAGCGTTGATTTACCTGATCCGGATTCTCCGACCAGCCCTAGCGCCTCCCCTCGGGCGATGGTCAGATTGACGTGATTGACAGCAATGACCGGTTTGCGTGGTTTGAGCAGACCGATTTTCTGGCCGAGCCTGCTCCAGACATCGCTTTTCCATTCAAAACGTTTGACCGCATTTCGCACGGTTACAAAGTCCGGCACGGATTCAGTTGCCGGTGCAGCATCACTGAAAGAGACTTCTTCTTCAGCAGATGGTTTACCCAGCATCTGCCCCGGCTTGGAGCGGGACGGCAGGGCATCAAGCAGACCTTGTGTATAAGGATGGCTCGGTGCTTTCAGCACTTCGGAAGCGGGGCCGGTTTCGACAATCTTGCCCGACTTCATCACGGCGATACGTTTTGAAATCGAGGCAACGGTTGCCAGATCATGGCTGATCCAGATCATCGAAATGCCGAGCTCGGCGACCAGTGCTTTTACTTCGGTCAGAATTTCTGCCTGTACGGATACGTCAAGCGCTGTGGTCGGTTCATCCGCAATCACTACTTTCGGATTGTGCAGCAGGGCAATAGCAATCGCCACGCGCTGGCGCATACCACCGGAAAACTGATGCGGATAGAAATCAACCTTATGCTCCGGATCAACAATGCGCACACGGCGAAGCGCTTCCACGCAACGTTTACGGGCATCGCTGTCCGAGATGGTCTCATGCGCGCGCAGTGCCAGTGTCATCTGGTCGAGAACGGTGAGCACCGGATTGAGCGTCATCATCGGGTCCTGAAAGACCATCGAGATTTCACGGCCGCGCAATTTGCGCAACTCGCTTTCACTCAAACCGACAAGTTCATGGCCTTCCAGTTTGACAGAGCCTTGCACGATGCGCCCCGGTTTGTCGATCAGACCAATCAGGGAAAAACCGGTGATGGATTTGCCGGAACCGGATTCCCCGACCAGCCCCAGAATTTCGCCACGGTCGAGATAAAAGGAAACACCATCGACAGATTTGACCGTACCGGCGCGGGCTTCGAAATGCGTGTGCAGATCGGTGACTTCAAGAAGATGAGCTGTCATTTGTTCAACCTCGGATTAAGCTGGTCGCGGATCTGATCACCAACAAGATTGATCGCCATGATGAGAATGATCAGTGCAACGCCCGGATAAATCGAAATCCAGTAACGGCCGGACAGCAAATACTGAAAGCCGTTGGAGATGAGCATGCCGAGTGACGGTTCTGTCGGCGGCAGGCCAACGCCTAAGAAAGACAGCGTTGCTTCCAGAGAAATTGCCGAGGCGACCTGCATGGTTGCAACCACGATCAGCGGCGGCAGAGCATTTGGCAGGATGTGGCGGGTGACAATGAACCAGCCGCTCATCGGTACGGAAAGGGCTGCTTCCACATAGTCTTTGTTGCGCTCGGCTGCCGCCGCACCATGAGCAGTGCGCACAAAATAGGCATATTGCGAAAAGACCAGAGCGATAATCAGCTGGCTTTTGCCTTGTCCGAGCAAAGCTGCGACCACAAAGGCCAGCAGAATGGCCGGAAAGGAGAGCTGAAGGTCGATGACGCGCATGATGAAAGCTTCAAAACGACCGCCGACATAGGCTGCCGTTGAGCCGACCAATGCGCCAATGGCAAAGGCAATCGCACCGGCGAGCAAGCCCATTTCCAGCGAAATGCGCAAGCCATACAGAATGGCGGAGAAGAGATCGCGCCCTTGTCCGTCGGTTCCCAGAATATGGGTATAGCCGCCCTGACCGATATAACCGGGTGCACGGCGTCCGTCTCTCAGCACAAGGCTGGAAAGATCATAAGGATCCTGCGGTGCAATCAGCGGTGCAAAGACGGCCAGCAAGATAATGATCAGCACCACGAGAGCGGCAATAACCGGTACCGGATGGCGTTTGAATTCTGACCAGAATTGTAATGATCTGCTGTTGAGCAATGACATTATTTGCCACCTCCCTGACGCATGCGCGGATCAAGCACGGCATAGGACAGATCCACAATCAGATTAATCGTGATGAAAAGCAGAGAAACCAGCATCAGATAGGCGACCATCACCGGACGGTCGAGCGAGGTGATACTGTCAATGATCAGCTTGCCAAGACCCGGCCATGAATAGATCGTCTCGGTGACAACGGCGAAAGCAACGGTTGAGCCGAGTTCCAGACCGAATACGGTCACAAGCGGAATGGAGATGAGGCGCAGCACATGACGGCGCAGGATTGTGCGCTCGTTAATACCGGCGGCACGGGCAAATTTGATCGTATCGGTCAGCATGATTTCACGCGTGCCGGATGCGGCAAGACGGATCATCAGCGATAATTTGAACAGTGAGAGGTTGATGGCGGGCAGTGCCAGATGATGCAGACCGTCAAGGGTGAGGAAGCTGACAGGAACGCCCAGCACGGAAACCGTGGCACCGCGTCCGCCTGCCGGCATGATGCCAAGCTGCACGGCAAAAACCATAATCAGCATCAGCCCGATCCAGAAGGTCGGAACGGAAAAACCGAGAATAGACAGTGCCATAATGATTTTGGATGCCCAGCTGTCCGGCTTGTAACCGGCATAAATACCAAGCGGAATGCCGATGAGACTGGCCATGAACACGGCTGTCAGAGCCAGTTCTGCGGTGGCGGGAAGCCGTGATGCAATCAGCTCGGAAACAGGCATATTATAGACGAACGAACGCCCCAAATCGCCGTGAAACAGATTGCTCATGAATTGCAGATATTGCTGCCATACCGGCAGGTCGAGCCCGTATTGGGCGATCACCCTGTCACGGATTTCCTGTGTCGCATCCGGTGAGATCAGCACATCGACAGGATTGCCGATGACAAAGACCCCCATAAACACCAATAGCGACATGACAAGCATCACCAATGCTGCCTGCCATAAGCGTCTGACAATAAATGCAATCATCAGCTATGCTCCCCCAAAAGCGGATAACGGACAGTTTCCTCCCGCCGTATCCGCTTAACTATTTCTAATGCCGGACGGGATTTCTCCTGTCCGGAAATTTCTGATTATCAGTGCCAGCCGTTTTCGAGTTCAAAGCGGGTTTCACGCACAGCAACATCCCAGATCGCCAGCATGTCTGCGTCCGGGCGTTCAAAAAGACCGTGATAATTGCCTTCGCAGCTCTCCAAGAGCGCACGTTTACGACCGGCATCAACGCGTGCCATAGCGCCGAAATCAATGCGCTCTACCGCATGTTCCGGCTGCTGAACGCCAGCAAGTCGTGTCCACGGAAAGTTTTCCATCCACGAAGCATGCGAGGCGCGGCTGTCAATTTCCAGTACCTTACCCATGGTTTGTGGTGCGCGCCACCAATCGTGCATTTTGACGCTGGCATCGCGGTTGCGGTTCAGCCACTCAGACACAACAGTACCGGCAGGCGCATTGCCGCCATGGCCGTTGACGATCAGA
>JAIRVW010000337.1 GCA_031253705.1 Brucellaceae bacterium | reverse complement strand
GTCCTATGAGTGGATGAAATCCGGTCTGGAAAATGAAACAGATACGGTTGTCCGTGGTCCTGAACTGCAACCGGCCAATAAAGAATATCTACACGGTTTCTTTAATCATTTGGAGGAAGCTCTGGATACGCGCGGTTATTTCCGTCCTGAGGCGCGCAAGGAGATTATGGTGAATAATCTGCGGGCAGTGCTGACCCGTCCGGCATTTGCGGAAGCTGAAATCCGCCTGCTGCGCGGTGTGCTGACGTCACTGGATTATTTTTCACCGAAGAGCCCGCGCGGTTCCGGCGCACCTGAAGGGCGCGCCAGAATACCCAATGATGCCGTACATAAAGACGGGACAGAGAATACCGAGCAGGATAAACCGGACGAAAATTGCTGAGGCAGGTCTGATATGCATCATCTCGCGCAATACACCCCTACACATGTTACCAGCCGGCAGGATGCGCCAATAATCGTTTTTGACAGCGGTATCGGCGGTCTGACAGTGTTGCGTGAGGCGCGGGTGCTGATGCCCGATCGTCATTTCATTTATGTGGCGGATGATGCGGGCTTTCCCTATGGTTCATGGGAAGAACCGGCACTGCGTGAACGCATTGTCTCTCTGTTTGCCGATCTGATCCGCCGTTATCAGCCGCAGCTTTGTGTGATTGCCTGTAATACGGCTTCCACGCTTGTGCTGGATGATTTGCGGCAGGCTTTTCCCCATACGCCTTTTGTTGGCACCGTTCCGGCGATTAAACCGGCGGCTGAGCGCACCAATTCCGGCCTTGTCTCGGTACTGGCAACACCGGGCACTGTTAAGCGTGCCTATACACGCGATCTGATCCAGTCTTTCGCCACGCAATGTCATGTGCGTCTTGTCGGCGCAGACCGGCTTGCCACACTGGCTGAAGCGCATATTCGCGGTGAGAAGATTGATGATGAGCTGGTGCTTGAGCAGATCATGCCATGCTTTATTGAGCAGGACGGCAAGCGGACTGATATTGTCGTGCTGGCCTGCACACATTATCCGTTTCTCGCCAATGTGTTCCGCCGATTGGCACCATGGCCGGTAGACTGGCTTGATCCGGCAGAAGCAATTGCGCGGCGTATGTTGTCGCTGTTGCCGGTGATGAAGGATAAGACGCTGCATCATCATGATGATCTGGCGGTATTTACTTCCGGTAAGCCGGACTATGCTATCCGCCGTTTATTGCAGGGCTTTGGTCTGCGTAATTGATTGCAGTTTCGCTCTGGTGTATATTTAAACTCTAATATATCTATTTGAATATTCATTATTATTGATGATTTGGAGTTTTTATTGTGAAAAGCTTAAAAATCGCTGCGGCACTTATACTATCCGCGTTTTTGTTTGCCGGCACGTCTTATGCCCGAAGCTTCAGCTTTGAGGGGACATTGTCTGGCGAGCAGGAGAATCCGCCGGTTGTCACCAGTGCAAAAGGGCAGATTGAAGCGAGCTATAATACGATCAGCAAAGTGCTGAAATGGCGCGTGAGCTATGATGGTTTGAGCGGTGCACCGACAATGGCGCATTTCCACGGTCCTGCTAGCAAAAACCAAAATGCGGATGTGATTATTCAGATCAAACAGGACGCGCTGCAAAGCCCGATGAAAGGTTCTGAGAAGCTGACCAAAAAACAGGAAAAGCAACTGCTGTCCGGTGAGTGGTATTTCAATATCCATACGGAGAAAAATCCGGCAGGGGAAATCAGAACGCAGCTGATTGCCAAATAAGCGGATCATATTATCCGTTCTGACGCTCTCTGATCCTTGGTCGGGGAGCGTTTTTTGTTCAGGCCACAGGCAGATCTGATTTTTTGCAGAAAAAACTTGACCTTACCCTTAGGGCAAGCCTGCATAGCGTGTGTGATGAGAGTCACAAGGAGAAAGCATGCTCACAATCGGACAAATGGCGCGCTCCCAGGGAGTAACAACAAAAACACTGCGCCATTATGACAGTATCGGTCTGTTCAGCCCCTGCCTGAGCGGGCAGGATAACGGCTATCGTTATTACCGGCCGGAGCAGATTATAACGCTGGGGCGTATTGTCTGGCTGAAACAGTTAGGCATGGCGCTGGAGGAAATCAAAACGCTGGCAGTCAATGGCGGGCTGGACAGTGTTGAGCAGATGCATGCAAGCCTGCAAAACCATGCAGTGCAGCTTGAAGCTGAAATCAGCCGTCGTCAGAAAACGCTTGGTCATCTTCACCGTTATCTTGCCCAACCGGAGCGCAAAATGCCTGAACTACAGAAGCCTGAACGTGTTTTCTTTGCAGTACAGCGCATTATCGGCATGTGCTGGTATCCCGAGGATGAAGGCAGTATCGCGCAAATGTGGGATCGTTTTGAAGCACGCGAACATGAGATTGACCGTCTGGATGAACCAGTCGGCACTTTCGGTATTTGCCAGCCGCTGGCAGACGGTCAGTGGCGCTATATTGCAGGTGTACCGGTCGGTGCGGATGCTAGCATCCCTGAAGGTCGGGTCGCGATAGAGATTCCTGAACGCTATTATGCGAAGGTTGAGCATATTGGCGAGGTGACGACCCTGCCTGAAACATTCCGTGCAGCCTATTCGGAATGGCTG
>JAIRVW010000422.1 GCA_031253705.1 Brucellaceae bacterium | reverse complement strand
TGCTCACGGTCAACACCGCGGGCAAATAACGGATCAGCCACCACATTCAGAGCACTGACACGCGGCACAGTGCGCAAAAACTGACTGACATAACCGATGGTATCACGACGTACAGCCATAACGGTGCGCGGATCAGCCGAGGCAATATCAATCTGCTTGCCGTGATGGCGCAGAATGATCTGGCCTTCGTCCACGGCATAATTACCATAGACCATTTTCAGGATCGAGCTTTTACCGGCACCGGACGGGCCGCCGAGCACGGCACATTCACCGGCTTTGAGTGCAAAGAAAACATTATTCACCACCGGCAATTTAACGCCGCCCTGCAAATGCATGGTGAAGCTCTTTGCCACTTCCGAAACAATAAGGGGCATAGTCATGATTAAACCTGCAAAATCGAGGAAACGAGCAGCTGCGTATAAGGAGCCTGCGGATCATCCAGCACGCGGTCGGTCAGACCGGCTTCAATAATATGACCGTCTTTCATCACCATCATGCGGTGCGACAACAGACGCGCCACCGCCAAATCGTGGGTCACAACAATCGCAGCAAGACCGAGATCGGCCACCAGACCGCGCAACAGATCGAGCAAACGTGCCTGCACGGATACGTCCAGACCACCGGTCGGCTCATCCATGAAAATCAGGCGTGGTGCGGTCACCAGATTGCGGGCGATCTGCAAACGCTGACGCATACCGCCGGAGAATGCACGCGGCTGATCATCAATGCGGTCTGCAGAGATTTCCACACGACCAAGCCAGTCGGTCGCGGTCTCACGGATTTTGCCGTAATGGCGATCACCGACAGCCATCAGACGCTCGCCGACATTGGCACCGGCGGAGACTGTCATACGCAAACCATCAGAAGGGTTTTGATGAACAAAGCCCCAGTCGGTGCGCATCAGAAAGCGGCGCTCGGCCTCACTCATCCGGTACAGGTCGCGGAACTGGCCGTCACGCATCCGGTATTCCACAGCGCCGACAGAAGGCTGCAAGCGTGTGGCAAGACAGTTGAGCAGTGTCGTCTTGCCGGAGCCGCTTTCACCGACAATCGCCAGCACTTCACCCGGATACAGCTCAAAGGAAACATTACTGCAACCAAGACGATTGCCATAGAACTTCGACAGTCCGTTTACACGCAGCAAAGGCGTATCATGATTTATATCGCTCATTGGGCTGCCTCCAGACCTGAGGACGCTTGTCCGATATCTTTGTTATTTGCGGAGAGATGGCCAACATGGCCGTCGGCCTGTCGTGTTTCACAATAATCGGTGTCGGAGCAGACAAACATGCTGCCGCCCTTGTCATCCAGCACTACCTCGTCGAGATAGACGCCCTTGGCACCGCACATGGCGCAAGGCTGGGCAAATTTCTGCACCTCAAACGGGTGATCTTCGAAATCGAGGCTAACCACTTTGGTATAAGGCGGCAAAGCGTAAATACGCTTCTCACGTCCTGCACCAAACAGCTGCAAAGCCGGTGACATATGCATTTTCGGATTGTCGAATTTCGGCGTCGGTGAAGGGTCCATCACATAGCGGTCTTCGACTTTCACCGGATAGGCATAGGTCGTGGCGATATGGCCGTGGCGGGCAATATCTTCATAGAGTTTGACATGCATCAGGCCATATTCTTCCAGCGCATGCATTTTGCGGGTTTCGGTCTCGCGTGGTTCCAGAAAGCGCAATGGCTCAGGGATTGGCACCTGATAGACGAGGATCTGGCCTTGCTGAAGCGGTGCTTCCGGAATACGGTGACGGGTCTGGATGATGGTTGCATCTTCCGTGCGGGTCGTAACTTTAACCTGCGCCGTCTTTTCAAAGAATGCACGGATCGACACGGCATTGGTGGTATCATCCGCACCCTGATCGATCACTTTCAGCGTGTCATCAGCGCCCAAAACCGCAGCAGTCACCTGCACACCACCGGTACCCCAGCCATAAGGCATAGGCATTTCGCGGCTGGCAAAAGGCACCTGATAACCCGGCACCGCAATCGCTTTAAGTAATGCGCGGCGGATCATCCGCTTGGTCTGCTCATCAAGATAAGCAAAATTATAATTCGCTATAACAGTCATGGTTCAACCCTTTGCACCCTGTGCATAATGCTGCAGCCGCTGTTCAAGAGTGCCGGTATGCAACTCAAACAAATGGTTATCGTCATCATAGAAATAGAGGGATCGCCCTTCGCCCTCGATGCGCGGACGCGGCGGGCGCAGCTCCAGTCCCAATGCAGTGATACGGGCGGCATAATCGTCGAAATCATCTTCCGAAATTTTGAACGCGATATGATTGTAGCTACGGGCAGGCAGCGCCTCGCCCTGCATCACCGCGATCCAGAGATCACCGATCAGAAAGAACTTTTCCTCGGAGAGTGAAAATTGCTGATCGCCGCTGGCATAGATTTCACGGGCTTCAAAAACACCCGTGAGGATTTGCGTCATCCGCGCCAGATCCTTGGTGATGAAGGTGATATGAGAAAGACCTTCGATCATTCTGCGGCCTCGGCAAGATTGGCTTCCGCAGTGCCATGCGCCTGCGCATATTCGGCACGCATGCGGCGGATAAGGTCAAGCTCAGCCTGAAAATCCACATAATGCGGCAGTTTGAGATGCTCGACAAAACCGGTCGACTGCACATTGTCGGAATGAGAAATCACAAATTCCTCATCCTGTGCCGGTGCGGTAATGTCTTCTTCAAATTCTGCCGTGCGCAGCGCGCGGTCACAGAGCGACATCGACATTGCTTTGCGCTCGCTCTGGCCGAAAACCAGACCATAGCCACGGGTGAATTGCGGCGGGCGGGTTGCAGAACCGGCAAACTGGTTGACCATCTGACATTCGGTGACCTGTATGCTGCCCAGCGATACCAGACCACCGAGCTCCGGCACATCCAGTTCAACTTCAACTTCACCGATGCGGATTTCACCAACAAACGGATGCGTACGGCCATAACCGCGCTGTGTGGAGTAACCCAGCGCCAGCAGGAAGCCTTCATCGCCGCGTGCCAAAGCCTGCAAACGCAGATCGCGCTCCATCGGGAATGTCCACGGTTCGCGGGTCAGATCACCCGGAACATGGCCTTCCGGCATCTCGCCATCCGGCTCAATCATACCATTGGCACCGAGAATATCGGTCACACGCGGCATGCTCTCGCCGACGGTCTCATCATCGCGCTGCACACCCTGCGCCACCGGATGATCGCCGGACATTTCTGGATCCAGCAGGCGATGGGTGTAATCGAAAGTCGGGCCAAGAAGCTGGCCACCCGGCAGGTCTTTAAAGGTTGCGGAAATGCGGCGCTCCGCCAGCATCTGCGCTGTGTCCAGCGGCTCGGAATAGCCGAAGCGCGGCAAGGTTGTGCGATAGGCACGCACCAGAAAAATCGCCTCGATCAGATCGCCGCGCGACTGACGGATTGCCAGCGCTGCCAGCTCACGGTCATAAAGTGCACCTTCGGCCATAGCACGATCAACGGCCAGACCCAGCTGCTCCACGATCTGCTCCAGCTGCAAGGCCGGCACAGAACGGTCACCACGGCGGCGGTCCCCCAGCAACTGATGTGCATTCTGAATAGCGGCTTCACCGCCTTTAACTGCAACATACATGGTTCAATTTCCGTTTTTTATGAGTTTGGTACTGCGCGGCAGTGCGGCAACAGTTTTAGGTGCGGCAAAAACCAGATCCACACCACGCGGGAACAAGGCCGCATTCGCTGCCCATTGCTCACTGAAACGCACCGGCAAAGTGCTTGGCGCAAAATCACGGACATGCTCGATACC
>JAIRVW010000396.1 GCA_031253705.1 Brucellaceae bacterium | reverse complement strand
CTTCAAAAGCCGCGCACTGCGCGGCTTTTTGCTTTTCAGATTTCTGTTTTATTTCAGCGAATGACAGCCCGGATATGCGTCGCGCTTAAAACGCACCCCATAAAAAAGCACTCCCGACCTTGAAGTAAGATCGGGAGTGCTCTCAGTGCGACGCCTTGCCTGCAGAGAAGCGTTTTCGTGCATGAAGTTTAAGAGGAGAAAACCTGTCTCTCTGTGCGGGCAACGCGGCGGCGTGCAATAATAAAGGCTGCAATAAACACCAGCGTCATCAGCAGCACGATGGTTGGTGCCGGAGCACTGTCGATAAAGAACGAGGCATACACGCCAAGCCCCGATGACAGAACCGCCACGACCACCGCAACAACCAGCATTGAACTGAAATTACGCGTGACGAGAAATGCAATCGCGCCCGGTGCAATCAGAATAGCAATCGCCAGAATAATACCGACAGCTTTCAGCGCACCGACAATGGTCAGCGACAAAATCGCCAGCAAGCCGTAATGCAGCAGCCTGACCGGCAGGCCAACAGCTCTTGCCTGTGCCGGATCAAAAGCATGCAGCAGCAGATCCCGCCATTTCAGCACCAAAAGACCGGCAACAATCACAGCGATAATCGCGGTTTCGATAATATCCTGCAGGCCGACACCGAGAATGTCGCCAAACAGAATATGATCGAGATGCACATCGGTCTCAACCTTCACATACATCACCAACCCAAGTCCGAACATGCCGGAAAACACCACACCCATGATCGTATCTTGCTTGATCCGGCTGTTTTCTTTCAGAAAACCTGTAGCTAATGCGCAAACCATACCGGCAGCAAAAGCACCGATTGCCAGCGGAAGATTGACGATATAAGCCAGCACCACACCCGGCAGTACCGCATGGGAAACAGCATCCCCCATCAGCGACCAGCCTTTAAGCACCAGAAAGCAGGAAAGCAAAGCAGCAGGCACCGCAATCAGCATAGCAATGACCATGGCATTGACCATGAATTCAAAGCGGAACGGCATCATCAGAGTTTCAAACAGGCTCATGAGCGTACCTCCGCTCTGATTGCTTCCGCTGCACGGCGTCTTGCTGCCAGCATCCCGTGTTTCGGCGCCAGAAAGAAGGCCGTCAGGAAGATCAGCGTCTGCATCACAACAATAATACCGCCGGTCGCGCCATCCAGAAAATAGCTCAGATAAGCACCGACGAAGCTGGTCACCACGCCGATCATCACCGCAATTGTCAGCAGACGCGGAAAACGGTCTGTCAGCAGATAGGCGGTAGCACCCGGTGTTACGACCATACAAATCACCAGAAAGGCACCGACTGTCTGCATCGCCGCAACCGTACAGGCGGAGAGCAACGCAAAGAAAATCACTTTCAGGGCTGTCGGGTTCAGACCGATGGAGCGGGCATGGCTTTCATCAAAGAACGTGACCATCAGATCCTTCCAGATGAACAGCAGCACAGCCAGCGATACAAAACCGATAATCGCCAGTTGTAGTGTATCCGCCGGTGTGATTGCCAGAATATTGCCCAGCACAATGGTCTGGATGCTCACAGCCGTCGGCTTCAGCGACACCATAAACAGGCCGAGCCCAAAGAATGAGGTGAAGATCAGGCCGATAATCGCATCTTCTTTCAGCTTGGTGCGTTCATTGAGAAACAGCATTGCAGCCGCAGCCAGACCACCGGAAAAGAAAGCACCGATCGCAAAAGGCAGACCCAGCATATAGGCACCGGCCACACCCGGCACGATCGAATGGGACAGAGCATCACCGATCAGCGACCAGCCTTTGAGCATCAGATAGCCGGAGAGGAATGCGCACACTCCGCCGACCAGCGCCGATACCCACATGGCATTGAGCATATACTGATAGGAAAACGGCTCAAGCAGCAGTTCCATTACTCAGCTCCCTTTGAGCTTTTGGCGCTGCCGTCCTGATAGAGCACCAGCGGACGCTCATCATCGGTCAGAATATTCACCGGATGCGCCTTGCCCTTATCGGCATCATTGAGCACAAAATGGCGCAACACGCCGCCGAATGTCTTTTCAAGATTGGCCTGCGTAAAGATAGTTTCCGTATCACCATAGGCCAGAACAGTGCGGTTCAGCAGCACGGTACGGTCGCAAAATTCAGGCACGCTGCCAAGATTATGGGTCGAGACAAACATCACCCGCCCCTCATCACGCAGATCACGCAGCAGCTTAATAATGGCTTCTTCGGTTTTGACATCCACACCGGTAAACGGCTCATCGAGCAGAATAACTTTACCGTCCTGTGCAAGCGCACGCGCGAGGAACACACGTTTTTTCTGTCCGCCGGACAATTCACCGATCTGACGTTTGCGGAAATCGCTCATCCCGACACGCGCCAGCGCATCAGTCACCGCCTGATAATCAACCGGTCTGGCTCGGCGCATCATGCCCATATGGCCGTAGCGCCCCATCATCACCACATCTTCAACGAGAACCGGAAAATTCCAGTCCACATCTTCAGACTGCGGAACATAGGCGACGAGATTTTTCTTAAGCGCCTGCTTCACCGGCAGACCGAGAATACGGATATCGCCTTTTGCCAGCCGCACAAAACCCATCAGCGCTTTAAACAGCGTCGATTTACCGGAGCCGTTCACGCCGACAAGCGCGGTAATTGTTCCGGTCGGAATTTCAAAATTCGCATCGCGCAGAGCAGTATGGCCATTGCGATAGGTTACTGTCGCCCCCCGTACCATCAGCCCTGCTCCCGCATCATTCGATGCGGGAGACAAAGACGCCTTCGGGAGGACATTCATCGGAGCATTCATTATTTCGCGTCTCCGGATTTCAGACCCTTGGCAATAATGCCGGTCGTCACGCGCAGAAGGTCGAGATAGGTCGGCACTTCACCATCAGGCTCTGACAGCGAATCCACATAGAGAACGCCGCCGTAATGGGCACCGGTTTCAGAAGCCACCTGCTGTGCAGGAGCCGGAGAGATCGTGCTTTCGGAGAAGACAACATTGATGTTATTTTTACGTACAACATCGATCACTTTACGCACCTGCTGCGGTGTGCCCTGCTGGTCAGCATTGATCGGCCACAGATAGAGCTCTTTCAGGTCAAGATCGCGCGCCAGATAGCTGAATGCGCCTTCACTGGTTACCAGCCAGCGCTTATCTTCCGGAATATCTTTCAGATCGGCCTTAATCGGATCAATCAGCGCTTTGAGCTTGGCCTTATAGGCTTCAGCATTGGCCTTATAGATTTCGGCATTTTCCGGATCATATTTCACAAACGCATCGCGGATATTATCAACATAGATCATA
>JAIRVW010000340.1 GCA_031253705.1 Brucellaceae bacterium | reverse complement strand
GCCAGAGCTGAAGCTGCACAGATCAAAGCCGTGCTCGGCATTATCCGTCTTGCCAGTCAGGCACCAAGCTTCATCGCGATGGAGCGCGGCTATTTCAAAGCCGAAAATCTCGACATGGAATTCAAATATTTTGAAGCCGCACAGCCGATGGCCGTAGCCATTGCCGGTGGTGATGTCGATTTCGGTGTGACAGCGATGAGCGGCGGCCTGATCAATCTGGCCGAGAAAAATGCCGTTAAAGTTATCGGCGGCTCACTGCAGGAAGAAAAAGGGTTGGCCGGTCAGATCATTCTTGCTTCCAACAAAGCCTATGAGGCAGGCCTCACCGATCCGAAACATCTGGCAGGCAAGAGCTTCGGGATTACCACCGCCGGTTCGTCTTTCCACTTCATGGCTTATAAAATTGCCAAGGCGAATAATATTCCGCTCTCCGACATCACCCTGCGTCCGCTGCAGAAAGTCGGCGCGGTTGTCGGCGCTCTGACCTCCGGCCAGATTGATGCATGGGCCATTCAGCCGAGCATTGCCAAGAAGATGATTGCCGAAGGTGCTGCCAAACAGATCGGTCTGGTGTCTGATTATGCACCGGATTATCAGGTGACCACTGTTTTCACCTCGACTAAAAATGCTTCGGAAGAACGCGCAAAAACTGAAGCCTTTATCCGCGCTTATTCCAAAGCTATTGATGATTATAACGCGGCTCTGGTCGACAAAACCGCCTCTGCGGAAGAGGTCGATGCGATTGCGAAAATCACCCATAAATATGTCGAGATGGATCTGCCTTTTGAACAGGCCAAGACCAATCTGGTCAATGGTGCCATGCGCATCAATAAGGGTCTCGCACTGTCACTGGGCTCTGTCACTGAACAGCTCAACTGGTTCAAAGACGAGAAAATGGTGAAAGACACCATCACGTCTGAAATGTTGTTCGACACCAGCTACGACACAACCATCTGATTTTCTATTCTGAGCCGGTTCTTTTGTTCAACCGGCTCCCCTCCGAGAAATATCAGGGCCCGCAAATCTCTTATGCCGCCCTGACAAACAGAAGTGCGAACTGCATGGATTTGCTGTTACAAAATGTCGGCCACCATTATGGCAAGGTCGAAGTTTTGCGTGATATCACGCTTGAAATCAATCAGGGGCAGATTGTCTGTCTGATCGGCCCTTCCGGTTGCGGCAAATCCACTTTGCTCCGTTTTATCGGCGGCCTTGAACAGCCGACAACCGGTCAGGTTTTACAAGTCGGAGAACCGTCACCGTCTTCGCTCAATCCGCTGACCTATGTATTCCAGCATTTCGCCCTGCTGCCATGGCGTACCGTTGCCGGTAATATCCGGCTGGTACTGGAAGATCACAAACTATCCGCCAAAGAGACAGATGCGATTGTTGCCGATGTACTGGCGCGCACCCGCCTGTCCGATTTTGCGAATGCCTATCCCAAGCAGCTCTCCGGCGGTATGAAACAGCGCGTAGCCATTGCCCGCGCACTGGCCGTGCGCACTGACGTGATGCTGATGGATGAACCGTTGTCAGCCCTCGACAGCCAGACACGTGAATTGCTGATGGACGATCTGGTCTCGCTCTGGACGCGCCAGCCTTTCACCGCTGTCTATGTCACCCATAATCTGGCGGAAGCGGTACGCCTCGGCCATAAGATTGTGGTGCTGTCGCGCCGTCCGGGGCGGATCAATCAGGTTGTGACAATCGATACACCACTCGATCAGCGCCATCTTGCAGACCCTGTACTGGATGCCAAGCAACAGGAATTATGGGCGCTCATGCGCGATGAAGCCATGGCTGCGGATCAGGAGCTGCTGTAATGACCAAGACCACATCCTCTGATCAGACCCCGTCAGCTGTCACCCGCCCCGTCCCGTTTCGCGGTGGTGGTTTTGCGCCGGTCAAAATACGCTATATTGCGCCCTTACTGTTTATTGCTCTGATCACATTAGCAGAAATCGGTACCCGTACCGGTTTTATTTCCAATCTGACTTTGCCGCGTCCTTCAGCCGTGCTTGGTACATTCTATCAGCTTTATGATACCGGCCTGTTGTGGAAACATCTGCTGCCGTCGCTGCAGCGCCTGTTTATCGGCGCATCCATGGGAATTGCCGTTGGTGTTATTCTCGGCACCATGATCGGCCTGTTTTCCTATGTCCGCGCCGGTCTGGTGCCTTTGATTGCCGCCATTTTCCCGATCCCGAAAATTGCCCTGCTGCCACTGTTTGTAATCTGGTTCGGTATTGATGAAATGTCGAAATATGCGCTGATTGCCTTCGGCACATTCACACCGACTGTGGTGGCAACCTATGGCGCGGTAGATAATGTGGATCGCAGCCTGATCCGCATGGGACAGAGTTTTAATCTGCGCTGGTGGTCAATCATCCGTAAAATCGTCTTGCCGGGTGCACTGCCGGGTATTTTGTCCGGCTTACGTGTTTCCATTGCCATTGCGATCATTCTGCTCGTTGCCGCTGAAATGCTCGGCGCGGAATATGGTGTCGGCGCTTATATTCTGGAAGCCGGTTCTCTTTACGATCTTGAGCGTCTGTTTGCCGGTGTCACCATCCTCTCCGTAATGGGACTGATCACCAGCTGGCTGATCGGCCGGATTGAACATTATTTCCTCAGCTGGCGCTGATCCGGCATAGCAACAAAAAAGGCGCGGACAATGCAAATTGTCCGCGCCTTTTTTATAAATGCATATCAGACTATTCAACCCAGCTTGTGCCGTTATCTGCAGCCTGACAGCCATAAGGCGGCAAGGTCCTATGACCGAAATTCTTCTTCAGCTGCATACAGCCCCAATGGCGAACAGGTACAGGCATATAGGATTGCAGATTGATCCCGAGTTCATCAAACGGGTCTGTTGTGTTGGTCACATAACTATACCAACGCTGCCCGGCCACCGCGATGGCAGCAATCACAACAATCAGAATAATTCGCAGCAGCTTTTTCACAAGGTTCACCACTTAAAATGTTTCCGCTGAGTATAGCGGAGGAGAAACCTGTTTGTCAGCGAAAGCGCTTACAATCAAGCACAAAAAACCGGCAGCAATTTCTTGCCGCCGGCTTTTTTCTCACGCACCACACGTGATTAATAACGGGCATCTTTCGGTTTTTTGCTGTTCGGCCAGTCATTGACCTTACCGGCAAAGTCCGGACGCGGCATATGGGTGAAATATTCCGACAC
>JAIRVW010000308.1 GCA_031253705.1 Brucellaceae bacterium | reverse complement strand
TTTCAAACAAGCTGAGGAGACGTTTCTGTATTGTCGCCTGTTTGGTTGAGCCGGTGATTTTCTGGCCGTCGAGACCGGTGACATAGAAAGTATCGATGACTTTCTCGCCGAAAGTGGTGATATGTGCCGAAGCAATATTGAGCGACAGATCGGAGATCGCATTGGTGATATCCGAGAGCAGACCGGTACGGTCGAGGCCTTTGACTTCAATGACAGTGAATTTTTCCGACAATGTATTATTGATGTATACACGCGGTGTAACCTGAAACGCGCGGGCAGAGCGGCGTGATTTTGCCCGTCTGGCCAGCACTTCCGGCAAATGGGTTTTGCCGGTCAGCACATCTTCAATCAGCTGGCCGACACGGGCGGCACGACGCATCTCATCATCATTGGTGTCAAATTCACGGCTGATCAGGATAGTGTCCAGCGCCCGCCCGTCTGTGGTGGTGAAAATCTGTGCATCGACAATATTGGCACCGGCTGCCGAACAGGCACCGGCAATGATCGACAATAGGCGCGGGTGATCGGGTGACAGGATTGTCAGCTCGGTCACGGCTTCAAATTCATGCGGGCGAGCCAGAATATTGAGAATTTTTCCCGCTTCATCACTGGCGCGGATGAAATCCGCATGGCGCTTCTGGTCTTCCTGCGGCACGGTCAGCATGTAATTATCATAATGCAGCGCCAGAAGCGCTTTGCGCTTGTCTTCCGGCCAGTCGCCGAGTTGTTCTGCCAACTGAGCGCGTGCCTGATTGCTGCGTTCAGTCTGGCTCACTTCCGAGAAACCGCCGGTCAGAAGCAGCTCTGTTTCATGATAGAGCGTGCGCAGCAGCTGGCCTTTCCAGCCGTTCCATACACCGGGGCCGACCGCCTTAATATCGCAGATGGTGATCAGCAGCAGCAATTTCAGTCGCTCGGTCGTCTGCACAATGGCGGCAAAATCGGCAATGGTTTTACGGTCATTGAGATCGCGCGACTGGGCGATCTTGCTCATGGTCAGATGTTCCTGCACCAGCCATGCCACCAGTTCTGTTTCCGACGGATTAAGCCCGAAACGCGGACATAATTTACGGGCGATTTTGGCACCGGCTGTGGAGTGGTCTTCCGGTCTGCCTTTGGCGATATCATGCAGCAGCAAGGTCACATAGAGCAGATGCCGGTCATGTTTCAGCGTAGGCAACAGGCTATGGGCAAGCGGATGCTCGTTTTTGAGCGTTTCATGCTCGATCTCCGACATTACGGCGATACAGCGCAGCAGATGCTCATCAACCGTATAGTGGTGATACATATTGAACTGCATCATCGCGACGATCTTGCCGAAATCCGGAATGAACTGACCCAGAACACCGGACTCATTCATCCGGCGTAGCGTGCGTTCCGGTGAGCGTGGTGAGGCGACAATCTCCAGAAACAGCCGGTTAGCTTCCTTGTCATTACGGACATCGCTTTTGATCAGCTTCAGCGAGCGGCTGACGCGCTGAATGACATGGGGGTGATATTGCAGGCTGTGTTTATCGGCCAGATAAAACAACCGGATCAGATTGACCGGATCGCGCTGAAACACGTCTTCATCGGCAATATTGATGCGGTTATGATCGAGAATAAAATCCGTACTACCGGCAATCTTGCGCTTTTTGTGGGACAGCGCGGAATAGATTGTATTGGTGCCCGGCGTTTCTTTGAATTGCTCTTCTTCCAGTGCAGCGCTGATGATGCGGGTCAGATCGCCGACGTCCTTGGCCACCAGAAAATAATGTTTCATGAAGCGTTCAACGGCGGTCTGCCCCGGATGATCCGTATAGCCGAGGCGGGTGGCAATCTCGCGCTGAATATCAAAAGACAGGCGCTCTTCCGCTTTGCCGGACAGAAAATGCATGTGGCAGCGCACTGCCCAGAGGAAGTCGTCGGCTTTGCTGAACAGTTTCGCTTCGCTGCGCGAGAACACACTGCGCTTGATCAGCTCTTCGGTGGAGTGAACGCGGTAAATATATTTGGCAATCCAGAACAGGGTCTGCAGATCGCGCTGTCCGCCTTTGCTCTCTTTGACATTTGGCTCGACCAGATAGCGCGTGGAGCCCGCCTTCTTGTGACGGATATCGCGCTCAATCAGCTTGGCCTGCACAAATTCCGCACCGCTGTTCGCGACAATCTCCTGATCGAAACGGGTGGTCAGCTCATCGTAAAGTTCCTGACTGCCGGTGAGGAAGCGTGCTTCCAGCAGCGAGGTGCGGATGGTCATGTCTTCGCGTGACAGGCGGATGGCATCATCAATATTGCGCGTGGAATGTCCGACTTTCAGCCCCATATCCCAGAGCATATAGAGCATATATTCCACAACCTGTTCGCCCCACGGCGTTTGTTTGTAGGGCAACAGAAACAGCAGATCGATATCAGAGCCTGGTGCCAGTCCGCCGCGGCCATAACCGCCGACAGCAATAATGGCGAGGTTTTCGGCCTTTGACGGGTTCACCGCCGGATAAATATGCTCAAGGGTAAAATCATAAAGTGCAATGATCAGCTGATCCATCAGCCCGCTGAGCCGTCGGGCGCAGAGAATACCACCGCCGTCTTCCAGCAGCATATTTTCCGCACGGGCTTTGCCGTCTTTCCATGCGGTTTTGAGAATTTTCAGAATCTGATTGCGTGTTTGCTCTTTGGAACCAGCTGCAACAGCCTGCGCCATATCTTCTGTCAGCACCTGACGGTCGATGATGCGGTCGAGATGAAGATCAGAGTGACGCATGGTTTTGAAATTCCGTCAAAGCAGCAGGATAATCAGCGGTCAAAATTGAGCATGGTTTACAAGGGAGTGCAACTGTAGGCATCAATTATGCCGGAAACAAGAAAAGGCCGGAGAGTGCTCCGGCCTTTTGATTGCTCAGTCTTCTGAGGGTCAGTTGGTTGCTGCATAGGCGGTGAAGGCCGCCATATTCACAATGTCGGAATCCTTGGCGCTCAGCGGTACGATCTGTACGGCTTTGTCCAGACCGGTCAGCAGCGGGCCGATCAGTGTGGCACCGCCCAGTTCCTGCAACATATCGGCAGCAATGGAAGCCGCATGATAATCCGGCATCACGAGCACATTGGCAGGGCCTGTCAGGCGGGTGAAAGGATAGGCTTCCATCAGTTTGCCGTTGAGGGCAACTTCAGCGCTCATTTCACCGTCGAACTCAAAATCAACATGGCGTTTTTCGAGAATACGTACAGCTTCCTGAATATTTTCAGAGCGTGCACCGGACATATGACCGAAGGTGGAATAGGCCAGCATCGCAACACGCGGCACATAGCCCATGCGGCGTGCCACATTGGCGGCTTCCACAGCGATATCAGCCAGCTCTTCCGCAGTCGGCTGTTCATGTACAGCAGTATCAGCGATGAAAACCGTACGGCCGCGGCACAGAGCCAGCGATACGCCGATCATACGATGACCAGGCTTCACATCAATCACGCGGCGCACATCTTCAATGCTGGTCGCATAATTGCGGGTCACACCGGTGACCATGCCATCCGCGTCACCCATGGCGACCATGCAGGCCGCAAAATGGTTGCGGTCATTATTGATCATGCGCTGGCAGTCGCGGAACAGATAGCCTTTACGCTGCAGTTTTTCGTAAAGATAATCTGCATATTCCGAGGTGCGCTTGGACAGGCGGGCATTGGTGATTTCAATGCCCAGTTTAGCAAGGTCGATACCGGCCTGTTCAGCTGTTTCACGAATGCGGTCTTCGCGTCCCAGCAGAATAGCTTTACCGAGACCCTGACCTGCAAAGGAAACCGCTGCACGAATGATCTGCGGCTCTTCACCCTCCGCAAACAGCACACGCTTGGTGTGACGGCGGATGCGGTCATTAATACCGGTCATGGCGGAGGCGATCGGATCACGGCGCGCAGCCAGTGCGCGTGCATAGGCATCCAGATCATCAATCGGCTTGCCGGCAACGCCGCTGTCCATAGCAGCCTTGGCTACAGCAACCGGAATGGTGGAAAGCAGACGCGGATCAAACGGTACCGGAATAATATAATTCGGGCCGAAACGCGGGCGGTTGCCCTGATAGGCGGCAGCTACATCATCCGGCACATCAGCGCGCGCCAGTTCTGCCAGCGCATTGGCGGCAGCAACCTTCATTGCATCATTGATGGTGGTGGCACGGACATCGAGCGCACCGCGGAAAATATACGGGAAGCCGAGAACATTGTTGACCTGGTTCGGATAGTCCGAGCGGCCGGTGGCAACAATCGCATCCGAGCGGATGGCAGCCACTTCTTCCGGTGTGATTTCCGGATCAGGATTGGCCATAGCAAAGATAATCGGATTATCGGCCATGGAGCGAACCATATCTTCGGTCAGCGCGCCTTTAGCCGAAACGCCGAAGAAAATATCCGCGCCTTCCATGGCTTCCGCCAGCGAACGCTTGTCGGTTTTAACCGCATGGGCGGATTTCCACTGGTTCATACCCTCGGTACGACCCTGCCAGACCACGCCTTTGGTATCACAGAGAATGACATTTTCTGAGGCAAAGCCCATGGCTTTAACCAGTTCGATACAGGCGATACCGGCAGCACCGGCGCCGTTACAAACCATCTTTGTGGTTTTCAGATCGCGACCGGTAAGGTGCAGGGCATTGAGCATACCGGCAGCAGCAATAATCGCAGTGCCGTGCTGATCATCGTGAAAAACCGGAATATTCATCAGCTCGCGCAGGCGGCTTTCGATAACAAAGCATTCAGGGGCTTTAATGTCTTCCAGATTGATACCGCCGAAGCTCGGGCCGAGATAACGCACGGAATTGATGAACTCTTCCACATCGGTGGTATCGACTTCGAGATCGATGGAATCCACATCGGCAAAGCGCTTGAACAGTACCGATTTGCCTTCCATCACCGGCTTGGAAGCCAGCGCGCCGAGATTGCCGAGACCCAGAATAGCGGTGCCGTTGGAGATTACGGCAACCATATTGCCCTTCGACGTATAGTCATAGGCTTTGGCAGGATCTTCCGCGATCGCTTTAACCGGTACAGCAACGCCCGGAGAATAGGCCAGCGACAGATCGCGCTGTGTTGCCATCGGTTTGGTCGGAGTAATTTCCAGTTTGCCCGGACGGCCGCGGGAATGGAAATCCAGTGCTTCCTGCTCAGTCAGGGACGGGCCTTTTCCGGCATGTGGCTTCTGGCCAGATTGCGGCTTCTGGGCGGTCTTATCGCTGGTCATTGACCTCTCCGATCTTACTGCGGGGCGGTTATCGGCTTTTCGAAAGCGTAAACGGCCATAATATATTGAAGCATCCTTTCGGATGGTTGGGCAGTGTGTTTATATCAAGTCGCTCTGTTTGGGTAGCGCAATATTCGAAAAGATTCCGCTCTTCAAAGACAATATTCGTATAATCTTTGCATTCCGGTGAAATTCACGGGGATATAAGCAACTGGCTGCTTCACAGGGCTTTGCTCAAAGTTTTAGATTGCAGAGAATTTTGAAAATTATTTCAGGAACGTGTGTATTCCCTATGACGCAGCATGAAACAGCCCCGACACCATCTGAACTCGCTGACGAGCCGCAGAGCACCTATGATGCAGGGCTGAATGCGCGTCCGACGCCGATGATGGAGCAATATATCGAGATTAAGGCTGCCTATCCGGACAGCCTGTTGTTCTATCGCATGGGCGATTTCTACGAGCTGTTTTTCAATGATGCGATTGAGGCGTCGGAAGCGCTCGGGATCACGCTTACTAAACGCGGCAAACATCTGGGCGAAGATATTCCGATGTGCGGTGTGCCGGTGCATACTGCCGATGATTATCTGCAGCGTCTGATCGGCAAAGGTTTCCGTGTTGCGGTTTGTGAACAGGTCGAAGATCCGGCAGAGGCGAAAAAACGCGGTTCCAAATCAGTGGTCAAACGCGATGTGATCCGTCTGGTTACTCCGGGCACGATCACGGAAGAAAAGCTGCTTGATCCGGCGCGTGCCAACTTCCTGATGATCCTCGGCCGTGTGCGCGGTGCGGAAGAGGGCAGGCTGGCACTGGCATGGATTGATATTTCCACCGGCCAGTTCCGTATGACGGAAACCGCACCGGAAAAACTCTATGCCGATATTATGCGCGTTGATCCGAGTGAGCTGATCGTACCGGAAACCGCGTTTCATGATCCGCACATCCGCCCGACACTGGATCTGCTCGGACGTATTGTTATGCCGCAGCATCCGAGCCTGTTTGAAAGCTCGACAGCTGAGGAGCGCATTAAACGCTATTACGGTGTGGCAACGCTGGATGGCTTCGGCGAGTTCAACCGCACAGAACTTTCAGCGATTTCCGGCGCTATTGCTTATCTGGAGAAAACCCAGATTGCCGAGCGCCCGCCGCTGATGCGCCCCGAGCGCGAGACGGATGGTTCGTCGCTGTTTATTGATCCCGCAACGCGTGCCAATCTGGAGCTGATGCGCACACTCTCCGGCAATCGGGAAGGCTCATTGCTCAAGGCCGTTGACCGTACCGTCACCGGTGCCGGTGCCCGTTTGCTGGCGGAGCGTCTGACAGCACCGCTGACGGATCCGGAGCAGATTGCCGCAAGACAGGATTCAGTGGCGTTTTTCTTAGGCGAAACATCGCTGGCGCAGGGGCTGCGTGCTGCTCTGCGCGGCGTGCCGGATATGCCGCGTGCCTTGTCTCGCCTTGCAGTCGGGCGCGGTGGTCCGCGAGATCTCGGCGCATTGCATGCCGGTTTTCAGGCGGCACATCTGGTGCGCCAGCTCTTTCAGGGCAAGGAGTTACCGGCAGAGCTGGCACAGGCCTGCCGCGCCATTCTCGCTCTGCCGGAAGATTATGCGCAATTGCTTGACCAGACTTTGGCGGAAGAACTGCCATTGCTGAAGCGCGATGGCGGTTTTATCCGCACGGGTTATCACGCAGAACTGGATGAAATGCGTGATCTGCGTGATCAGTCGCGCCGCGTGATCGCCGGTCTGCAGGCCGATTATATGGAAGAAACGGGCGTAAAATCGCTCAAGATCAAGCATAATAATGTGCTGGGTTACTTCATTGAAGTGACCGCCAATAATGCCGGTGCCTTGACGGATACAGATGAGGCGAAAGCACGCTTTATCCATCGTCAGACTATGGCCAGCGCCATGCGTTTCACCACTACGGAATTGGCGGAACTGGAAACCAAAATTGCCAATGCGGCGGATCGTGCGCTGTCGATTGAATTGGGGATTTTCGAAGAACTGATCCGTCACACAGTGGAGAATGCCGATGCTATCCGCGCAGGAGCCGCAGCGCTTGGTGTGATGGATGTGTCAGCAGCGCTGAGTGTGCTGGCTGATGAGCAGGGCTATTGCCGCCCGAAGGTGGACGATAGTCTGAACTTTGCCATTGATGGCGGCCGACATCCGGTGGTCGAGCAGGCATTGAGGAAGCAGGCCGCAAATCCTTTTGTGGCCAATGATTGTGATCTGTCGCCGGAAGGTGATCAGAAATTCGGCGCAATCTGGCTTCTGACCGGTCCCAACATGGGTGGTAAATCGACCTTCCTGCGCCAGAATGCGCTGATCGCTATTCTTGCGCAGATGGGCTCCTATGTTCCGGCAACATCGGCGCATATCGGTATTGTGGATCGCCTGTTCAGCCGTGTCGGTGCGTCCGATGATCTGGCGCGCGGCCGCTCCACTTTCATGGTGGAGATGGTTGAAACGGCAGCTATTCTCAATCTTGCCGGTGAGCGCTCGCTGGTTATTCTTGATGAGATTGGCCGTGGCACCGCGACCTTTGACGGCTTGTCGATTGCCTGGGCAAGTGTGGAATATCTGCACGAGAAAAACCGTTGCCGCGCGCTGTTCGCCACGCATTTCCATGAGATGACGGCTTTGTCAGAGAAGCTGGCACGGCTTGCCAATGTCACCATGCGTGTGAAAGAGTGGGAAGGCGATGTCGTGTTCCTGCATGAAGTGGCTAAAGGTGCGGCTGACCGTTCTTATGGTGTGCAGGTTGCGCGTCTTGCGGGTTTGCCGGATGCTGTGGTTGAGCGGGCACGTGATGTGCTGCATCGTTTAGAGGAGGGGGAAACCTCCGGCAAAGCTGAAAAGATCATTGATGATCTGCCGCTTTTTGCTGTCGTCGCCAAACCGCGTGAAGTGGTAAAACCTGTACAGGACAGCGCTTTGCTGAATGCCGTGAATGAGATTAATCCGGATGATCTGACGCCGCGTGAGGCGCTGGAGGCCTTATACCGCCTGAAACAACTATCGGTTAAAAATTAAAACCCGTCAGGAGAGATGATATGGCAGTTTTGAGGATCGTAGCTAATCTGGCAGGCTCTGATCTTCAGGCCGCGCGAGCCTTTTATGAAGAGTTGCTGGGACTGGACGTGGCTATGGACCATGGCTGGATCGTAACTCTGGCCGCCGGTGCAACGGCAGGAAACAGACCCGCATCGCAACTCAGTCTGGCGACAGAGGGCGGAGGCGGAACGCAGGTGCCTCATCTTTCCATTGAGGTGGATAATCTGGATGAGGTCTATCATCGCGCATTGGCTGCAGGATTTGAGATTGCCTATCCGCTGACAGAAGAACCGTGGGGCGTGCAGCGTTTCTATGTCCGCGATCCGCTCGGATATGTGATCAATATCCTGTCACATCAGGCATAAAAAAGACCGGCATAGCGCCGGTCTTTATTGTTTGATCCGGTTATACGAAGCGGTCGGCTTCGGCACCGTAATAATTGATATAGCGGCTGGAGATGCGCTCAACCGGCAGAATGATCAGCACGTCGGTGGTGCCGAACTGATGGTCAACCACTGCACCGTCACCGATCATTGCACCGAGGCGCAAATAGCCCTTGATCAGCGGCGGCATGGAAAACAACGCCACTTTCGGATTGATCGCTTCCTGCGGAGCGATATCCATGGAACGGTAATGCTGTTCAAGTGCACGAACATCCCATTCTGTATCAGCACGGCAATTGTGATGCAGGAAGGACAGCGGCAGCGCATGGGCTTCCGGCACGGTGCCGTGGAAAGACGCGCAGCCGAACATCACATCGATTTTGTGCTGGCGGCAATAAGACCAGATGCCCTGCCACAGCAGTTCAACTGTGCGTTTGGAACGATATTCCGGTTTAACGCAGGAGCGGCCAAGTTCCAGAAACTGCAAATGCGGTTTGCGCGCAATCAGTTTTTCGATTTCAAATTCACCGGCGGAATAGAATGTGCGGCCTTCCGTGATCATATCACTGCGCATCAGACGATAGGTGCCGACGAGCTGTTCTGCCTCACCACCGGCAATAGATGTGTCATAAACAACGAGATGATCGCAAATAGCATCATAATGGTCGCTATCGCGCTCTTCGAGCATCGTGAATTGTGATTTTTGTGCACCCAGCTCCGTGTAGAAAACATCATAGCGCAGTTTTTGTGCAATACGGATTGTTTCAGGATTATCGGCAATCCGCACAATCAGGCTGCCCATGCGACCGAGGATCTGTCCGGTCAGCGAGGAAAAGCCGGAATCGGCGAGGATGGCGCTTATTTCAAGCGTATCAGGAGATGTCTGCTTCATATGTGTATCATGCGCGGTTTCTGAAAAAATTCCAAGAGCCTGTGGCAAGATATATCCTCCGCCGGATTCAACTGTCTCAGTTCTGCCCGTAACTGCTTGTTGTGCTGAGCCACGTCCTGAATGCCGGTATTATAGAAGTTATCTGCGTCAGACTTGTGACACGGGATGGAATATAAGGAAATATTAAACTAAAGAATCCGCAAGGCGGCTGTTCTTTTATTCATCCCGCGGAGCGGGCTTTTCTCCATTGCACCAGTTCGTCGAGAATGATCAGTCCGGCACCAATGGTAATATAAACATCGGCTATATTGAACACCGCAAAAGACCAGCTTGGCAGGTGGAACAGGATATAGTCGACAACATAACCGAGCATGCTGCGGTCAATCAGATTACCCAGAGCACCACCGATAATCAGGGCAAAGCCGAGGCGGCTGATGACCCGTTCCGGCGCGGTTGTCCACCACAAATAAGAGACGAAGCCGATGACAGCAACTGTCATCGCTATCAGGCCGCCATCATGCAGCCATGAGAGCATGGAGAAAGCAATGCCCTCATTATGCGTGCGGAAAAGCGCCAGAAACGGCAACAGATCAATCTGCTGATTATAGTCCATGCCGCTCTCAACCAGAAATTTGATGTACTGGTCCGAGGTGACAGCGAAAACGATAATCAGAACAGACCAGAGAGTGGCACGTTGGGACATAGGGGCTTAAACTCCTGCGCTATAGCATCTATTTGTTTTTACGCATTTGCCTACGCAAAACCGGTTTCCACTTTTGCTGGAAATGCTTTAGCGATCATCCAGAACCAGAGCGTCACGGCGGATTTCATAGAGCATGACGCCTGTGGCAATAGCAAGATTAAGCGAATCCGCACGGCCGGCCTGAGGAATACGCGCCAAATGTGTGCAAATTTGAGCAAGGTCGTCCGGCAATCCCTGCTGCTCATTGCCCATCATCAGCATAACCGGCTGTTTACTATAAGGAATGGTGCGGTAATCGACGGCACCTTTCAGATGCGTGCCGACCAGAGCGCCCTTATAGGATTTGCGCCAGTTGAGGAATTCGTCATGCTTGGCACGATAGAGCGGTACGGCAAAAACCGAGCCCATGGTCGCGCGCACGGTTTCCATGGAATAAGGATCAGTGCAGTCGCCGATCAGGATGATGCCCTTGGCGCCCACCGCATCAGCGGTACGGATGATGGTGCCGAGATTGCCGGGATCACGCACACGGTCAAGGGCGATATAGGTATCATTGCTCTGCGGGCGCAGGTGATCCAGTGTTTCAAAACGCTGATCAAAAACACCGGCAACCATTTGCGGATTATCTTTGCGGGTAATGGCCGCAATGACTTTTTCCGAGGCTTCCAGCACCAGTCCGCCACCGGCTTTGGTGCGGGCTGCCACTTTTTCGACCAGCGGATTGCCTTTACCGGCTTTGGAAAATACCAGAGTGCGGATGCGCCAGCCCTGATCAATTGCATCAATCACCAGTTTCAGGCCTTCCGCCAGAAACACGCCCTGCTGGTCGCGGAACTTCTTCATCGACAAAGCACGCAGGTCTTTAACGATCGGATTGGTCAGGCTGGTAACTTCTTTGACTGTGCCGGTGCGCGGAGCGTCTTTACGGGAAAAATCATTATTTTGGGTCATGAATTGGCAATCCAGCGGGAGAACATAGAAGTGGAAAGTGCGCGCTCTGCAGAGCGTTCGCGCAGGATCAGTTCGCCTGATTCAATCACGCCGCCGCGGCCGGTAAAACGGTCGCGCATCAGCTCGTGAATGGCAAAGAACGAGGCACGGATCGAATAGGCAGTGAGCACAACGCTTAAGGCATCCGGCGAGAGAATGGCGCGGCACATATCGACCATTTGCGGCAGATTATCAAAAAGCTGCCAGACTTCACCGTTCGGACCGCGGCCATAGGCGGGCGGGTCGAGCAGAATAATGTCGTAAGTATTGCCGCGACGTTCTTCACGCGCCACAAATTTGGTCGCGTCTTCGCATATCCAGCGGATCGGCTTGTCGTCGAGACCGGCCATTGTCTGATTTTCACGCGCCCAGTTAATAGCTTTTTTGGAAGCATCGACATGGGTGACTTCGGCGCCGGCATGGGCGGCAATCAGCGAGGCAACGCCGGTATAGCCGAACAGGTTGAGAACCCGCACAGAGCGGTTGATTTGTTTTTTGCGGGCATCACGAACCTGCTGCGCCATGAAAGCCCAGTGCGCGGCCTGTTCAGGAAACACACCGACATGGCGGAACGAGGTGAAGCGGCCGAAAAAGCGCACATCCTGCAACGCCATCGGCCAGGTTTCCCCCAATTGCTCTTTCGGGAAATGCCAGCGACCCATGCCTTCTTCATCGGTGTTACCGGTGAAAACAGCATCCGCCTTATCCCATTCGCTTTGCGGCCATGCAGGCTGCCAGATCGCCTGTGCCTCAGGGCGGATGATGCGGTAAGGGCCGTATTGTTCAAGTTTGAGACTGTTGCCGCTGTCGAGCAAAGCATAATCTGCGCTCGGGCTGGTCTCAAGGATAACGGGCAGGTTCTGCTGCGGTCTCTCACCGGTCAGCTTGAGGAGCTGGCGTTGTGCAACAGCAGGTTCAGCTGTGATTTTTTTCGGCGCAGCAGGGGCGGAATGCTCAAATCCTGCAGAATTTTGTTCGGTTTTCGCAAATTTCGGGCGTGGTTTTTTAAAACCTTGCGCAGGTGCAGCCGATACCGCTTTACGGTTATCGCGTGACTGGGCTGACGGTTTGCCTGCAGATCGCGCTGATGAACCATTATGAGATTTTGCGGTTTTTCCTTTTGGCGGTTTCACCCTGTGTGCTCCGGAAACTGTTAAATGTTAGGATATTCTACCATCAGATGGTGCAATATTTCCTGTTTCGTAGAGCATGGCAGCGTTTTGGGAAAGCTGAATTTAAACGTCAGAGCATAATTCCTTAAACTTGAAACAGTTTAAGGAGAAATTATGCTCTCATTTTAAAGTGTTAGAGCGACCTTTGTGTGCCAAGCCTGGTACACGGCGCTCTAGTGCCTTATAAATGCATCTTCGCCCCGAAAAGCGGCATTATTTGCGGCTTTTCAGGGCGAAATAGCTAAGGTGTTTAACCTGCCTGTTTGCGGCTCTTTTCATAGACCATGATACCGGCGGCGAGATCTTCCATCGCAGCGCCAACGGATTTGAACAGTGTAATATCCTGATCGCTGATACGGCCTTTGACCGTTCCGCGTGCCAGATCAAACAGATCGCCGAGTACATGATCCGGCTTGATAATGCCGTCACGCAGCGGCTGGGTAATATCGCCGCCTTCTTTCAGCGCGCCATCTTTAGTGTCAACAAAAACGCGGGAACGTAGCACAGCTTCGTCATCACTTTCACGCATATCCGGCGTGAAAGCGCCGACCAGATCCACATGGGTGCCGGGGCGCAAATGTTTCCCGTGAATCAATGGCTTAGTTGCTAGTGTACCGGCGGCTACAATATCGGCCTGTTCA
>JAIRVW010000319.1 GCA_031253705.1 Brucellaceae bacterium | reverse complement strand
TTTTCTGCGTGGTTTCGGCGGCTGATCTGTTCTTTATGAGTATTGACGGGGCAGGTAACAAAGAAATGGCCTGCTCCTTCAATAAATTTGTTTAAATGAACTTGCTTTTGTGTATATTTGAATTCGTATTACACAATCTTCATTCATATTTGTTGCAAATTTAAATCTTATTATTTTTCTCGATTTGTTTTAGCTGACTTGCATGTGTATTCAGGAATAATTCGGCATCCAGTAATCCTTACAGGGGACGTATCCGATGTGTTTAGCCTGCAATCCCGGAGTGACAGCCATTCTCAAAAATGCTGCGTCACGGCGTAATTTTCTGAAATATATGGGGGTGGCCGCAAGCTCTGTTTTTGCCGCTTCTGTGCTTGAACAGCGGAGCGTGCTGGCAGCAGCAGCACCGCAAGGCTCTGCCGACGTGATCTTCAAAGGCGGCACTGTACTGACGATGAATAAGGATGCAGTCCGCGCTGAAGCGATTGCCATTCGCGGCGATACTATTCTCGGTGTTGGCACTGCCGAGGATATACAGGCTTTAAGCGGTGCTAAAACGCGTATTGTTGATCTTGATGGCCGCACTTTAATGCCGGGGCTGATCGATCCACATATGCACACGACTTTTGTGGTGCTGGATGACTGGATTGATGTCAGTCCGATGGCCACGCCGACAGTTAAAGATGTCTGGATGGCGTTGAAAGATGGTGTAGCCAAGGCAAAAGCCGGTGAGTGGGTACGTGCCAAGAATTTTGATCCGAGCATTACAAAGGATGCGCGTCCGCCGACCATGGCAGAAATGGATGCATTAGCGCCCGACAATCCGTTTTTCATGATGGAGAGCAACGGCCATATTGCCTATGCCAACAGCGCGGCGATGAAACTGGCCGGTGTAACAGAGGCGACGAAGGACCCGTCCGGTGCGCGGTTTGTACGCGATCTGAACGGGAAACTGAGCGGCAGGCTGGAAGAAAGCGCGGCGCAGGAGCCGTTTATTGAAAAGATGCCGCAGCCAACGGCAGCGGAAGTGCAAAAACGTATCCGCAATCTGTTCAATCATGCCTCATCGCTCGGCTGTACCAGCCTGCATGATTGCAGTATCGGCATGCTATCCGGCGTCAATGATATTGCGCTTTTGGATGCTGTGATGGCGGATAATCCGCCGGTACGTTATCGCGGTATGCTGATTTCCACGCTGATGGATGAGTGGGACAAGGCCGGTATTAAACCTGGTCGGGGAAATGATCTTTTCCGCATCGACGGGATTAAGGCATGGGCGGACGGTTCCAATCAGGCGGAAACCGGCTATCAGCGCGAGAATTATCTGGGTAGTTCTAGCCGAGGTACGCTGAATTACAGCCTTGAACAGATCACTGAAGTGATCCGGCGGGCGCATGAGGGCGGCTGGCAGGTTGGTGTTCATGCCAATGGCGATGCGGCTATTGATACGGTGATTGAAGCTTATCAGACAGTGTTGCAAGGCTCTGCGCCAACAGATATGCGCCACCGGATTGAGCATTGCAGTGTGCTGCATCCGGAGCAGATGGAAAAAATGGTGCGGCTTGGTCTGTCGCCGTCCTTCCTGATCGGCCATGTACGATGGTGGGGCAAGGCATTCCGCGACCGCATTCTGGGGCCGGAGCGGGCGAAATATTATGATCCTTGTGCCTCTGCTTTGGCAGCAGGTTTACGGATTTCACTGCATTCTGACTGGAGCGTGACGCCGATTGAACCGCTGCGTTACGTGCAGGACGCGGTTGCCCGTGTGATGAATGAGGGCGGCGGCGTGTTTTTCTCGGATGAATGCATCCCTGCGGAAGCCGCTTTGCGGGCGGTAACGATTGATGCCGCATGGCACTGTCATATGGATGATAAGGTCGGTAGTCTTGAAACCGGAAAATTTGCTGATTTTGCCATTCTGGAACAAGATCCGACCGGTGATGTGAAAGATATCGGCAAGATTAAAGTCAGTGAGACATGGATGGCGGGCGAGCAGCGCTACTCTGCCTGAACTTTTCGTGAGTTGCTGTTTTTGTGCCGGTTTGTGATCTATCGTACCTCAGCTAATATTGAGGTTTGATGATGACGTCCGTTACACTGAAAGAAACGCTGACGGTGGGCGATGTTGCCCGCCGCAGCGGTGTTCCCGTTTCTACGATCCATTTTTATGAATCCAAAGAGCTGATTGCCGGCTGGCGTACTGCCGGTAATCAGCGGCGCTATCATCGTGCCGTATTGCGCCGTATCGCAATTATCCGCATTGCCCAGCGGGCAGGGATTTCACTCGCTGTTATCCGCGATGCGCTGGAAGACCTGCCGCATGATCATGTGCCGACTGCACGCGACTGGCGGCAATTTACCAGTGCATGGAAGGATATGCTGGAGGAACGCATTATCAGCCTGATGCAACTGCGTGACCAGATTGCCACCTGTATCGGCTGCGGTTGTCTTTCGCTTGCGGATTGCCCGCTGAGAAATCCCGATGATGAGCTTGGCATGCAAGGGGCAGGGCCGCGCCGCCTGCTCCGGAAAAAACTCTGAACTTTTTTAATTTTATCGTCAAACATCGCTTGACCTCAACTTTGGTTGAGGTTCTATAAGTATGTCGGTGCATGCGACAATCTGTCATTTCAAGCGGTTGTCACAGGCATTCTTTTGAGATGCTGCAGGATTTCTCCGCCAATTGTGAAGACGGCTGAAGGCTTGCGGCAGCGAAGGAACCTTTGCGTTTTGACGCATTTTGGAGAGCCGACATGAGTAATCAAGCGACTGAAGCAGTATCAGCCGGTGGTGATGCCGCAGCTTTGAAACAAGACAAAACTCCCGCAGGCTGGGGAGAGCTGTTCAGCGGAAAAAACGGTATTTATGCGCTTGCCCTTGCAGGCGGTGTGACATTGCATGCCGTGAATATGTATATCGCCACCACAGTTATGCCGTCTGTGATCGTTGAAATCGGCGGACTGGACTTCTATGCATGGACGACGACCCTGTTTGTCGTTGCCTCTATTCTTGGCGCCGCCCTGACGGCGAAATTACTGAGAAGCACAGGGCCGCGCGGTGCCTATCTGGTTGCCACTTTATTATTTGGCGGCGGTACGCTGATTTGCTCGCTGGCGATTAATATGCCGGTTATGCTGGTTGGTCGTGCTGTTCAGGGGCTTGGCGGCGGCTTTCTCTATGCGCTTGCCTACGGGCTGACACGGATTGTACTGCCGGAACATTTGTGGGGGCGGGCGATTGGTCTGATCTCAGCCATGTTTGGTGTCGCAACGCTGATAGGTCCTGCAATCGGCGGTGTTTTTGCCGAATATAGTGCATGGCGTGCGGCTTTCTGGTCGTTGCTGCCCTTTGTAGCGCTGTTTGCAGTGCTGGCTTTCACCACTTTGCCGAAGCGCAGCCACGATAAGAATGAGCAATCTTCCATACCACTATTTCAGCTTATTCTGCTCACCTGTGCGGTGCTTGCAGTTTCAGCGGGTAGCCTGTCGAAAGAGCTGACATGGAATATGATCGGGCTGGTTGGCGCTTTGACAATGATTGTGGCGATTGCTCTGGTGGATATGAATGCCAAAGCGCGTTTGTTGCCGCGCAAGGCTTTCAATATTTCCACGCCGCTTGGTGCACTTTATCTGATGATTGCACTGCTGATGATGAGTATGCAGCCGGAAATTTATGTGCCTTATCTGTTGCAGAAGCTGCATGGTCAGACCCCGCTCTGGGCTGGTTATTTGGCTGCTTTGATGGCAATCGGCTGGACAGCAGCATCATTTCTAAGCTCACGCTGGCAGAACAGCGGCAATTTCCTGATTTTTGCAGGTCCTGTGATGGTGCTGGTGGGGCTGGTGCTGTTTGCGCTCTTTATGCCGGTTAATAGTAGCGGTGACTGGACTTATCTGCTGCCGATCTGCGTGGGACTGGTGTTAATCGGTTTTGGTATTGGTTTTGCGTGGCCAAGTCTGGTGACACGGGTTTATCAGAATGCTCCGTCAACAGAACAGGATCTGGCCGCCGGTGGCATGACCACGGTTCAGCTCTTTGCCATTGCCTTTGGTACAGCCTGTGCCGGTATGATCGCCAATTTCGCCGGTATTTCTGATGCCGGTGATGTGGCCGGCGCTTCCAATGCGTCGCTATGGCTGGCGGGTATTTTTGCTACGGCACCGGTTCTGGCTATTTTCGTGGCGATGAAGGTTGTGCGCCTTACCGGTGGTAAGGAGTGAGCCATGCCGGATATGATCGCAAAAATACTGGATTCGCGTTGGTTCGATCTTCTGGCAAGAATTCTGCTCACACTGGTTTTCTGGTCGAGCGGACTGGCGAAATTATTCGATTTCACGGCCAGTGCAGGCATTATGGATGATTTCGGCCTGAAACCGGGCTGGATCTATAATCTGATGACGCTGATCCTGCAGATCGGTGCTTCATTGATGATTATCTGTAACAGAGGTGTCTGGCTGGCCACCGGTGCACTGGCCGTCTTCACGATCCTGACCATACCGGTTGCTCATCCGTTTTGGGCAAAGCAGGGTGAGGAAGCCTTCCGTGATATGACTGTTGCCCTTGAGCATGCGTCTGTCATTGGAGGGCTGGCGGTTTATGCCGTTTATAGCCGCTTTAAAGGGCGTTATGGCTGACCGGCTATCTGTCAGCAGTCACTCCTCCGGGAGGGAGTGACTGTCACCGCAGTTCGAGAAGCTCTCAGATATAGGCTGCAACGATATTGGTCAAAAACAGAATAATGCTGAAAATAATGATCAGCGATACCACCCAGACACCGAAGGCCTTGACCTCGGCATATTGAGAGCCGGATTGTGCCTCGAGGTATTTTCTCTCCGCAAAAGCGGCGATTACAACCGATAGTGGCAGGCCGATAAACAGGAGTGAGACGATGAGAGTGGTGGCTTTGAAAATCATGTCATACTCCGTTTTGTTTATTCCTGTGTAATAACAGTCACTTCACTCTATAGGCCTTTGCGGTAAATGCAATGCCGTTCCGGCTTCTCACATTTATGTGTAGGCGATTGTGAGATTCTATCATCTGATTTAGTCTTATTATTAGTTAAATTACTGATATTTAATCTTAATATTCCATGAAACTATAGTATGAATTTCGGCGGTTTATGTTGAAATTGTTTCAGATATCTGTCATTGGCACAGCATTAGCGGGAGGGGTACCGCATGCTGGCATTTCCAATACTCTGCGATGCTATCCGGCAGAGAAGACAGGTACGTTTTATTTATAAGTCAT
>JAIRVW010000215.1 GCA_031253705.1 Brucellaceae bacterium | reverse complement strand
CGCCGAAGGCGAGATATTGATGACAAACCCTGCATCATTGCCGTACCAGATACGCTGGCTGTGTAATTCCTGCGGCATATCCTGTTTTTGGGTCAGAGGACGATCCTGTAAATCGCTGGCAAAGAGTGTCCAGAAACGGGATGCAGGTGCTTTTCCTTGCAGAATATAGTCGCAGCGCGGATCGAGTTTTGCGCCTTTAGCATCATAACGCAGCACAAAACGCTGCCCTTCCGCTGTGCCTAATGGCAGGAGTGCCGCACGGCTGCGCTGTGCACGGGCATAGGGATCGGCATCCGCACTACCGTAAAGGGGGGAGGCATGCCACTGACCTATGGTCAGCTGGTTGAAGCCTTCAAAATTATTGAGAGCATAGAGCGCACTGGCTGTGCCGCCTGCCAAGGCGATAGCGCAGACCAGGATTGTCAGAAATATGGTTCTGATATTGCTCATACAGACTCTATAAAACACGTCCGGTTAAAATTACCTGTCATTCGGGAAAACAGGCTTATTTCAAATCATTTCAGAGGGAGGAAATGGTTGTGCGCCCCTGTTGCGGGACTTCATAACTACGAAATGCCTCATTGAGGCCGCGCATGAAGCGAGTGGTTTCGGAGGAGAGAACACGCGGATAGTCCGGTGCAAGACTGCGCTCTTTGTCCGTACCGACCTGATTGTTTTGTGCCACCAGTTTCGCATCTGTTGCCGGTACCTGTTTCGGAAACGGATTGCTGATGCCCGGAATTGGTTTGAGATCAATATTCTGATGCGCCTGCATCATCATCATCTGCCATGTCATGGCAGGGATAATACCGCCGGTCAGATTATTCATCGGCGCATAACTGTCATTGCCGAACCAGACCGCCGCCGTGTAATTGCCGGTATAGCCGACAAACCATGCATCGCGGTAATTCTGTGTTGTGCCGGTTTTACCTGCGACGCGCGTCATTGGCAGCGCTGCGCGTCGTGCTGTACCGCGCTCAGGCACCTGCACCAGCATGGAATTCATTTCTGATGCAGCTTTTTCTGACAGAACACGTTTCGGCTCCGGCGTATCCCGTTTGAAATCCCATAGAATTTTCCCCGACGGATCAGAGATTTGCACAATACCGTGGCGCAGCCCTGCAAAGCCGCCATTGGCAAAGACGCTGAAACCGGTGGCCTGATCCATCACAGTCATGCCGGAGGTGCCGAGCACCATAGTTTTATGATCGGAGATTTCAGATTCAACACCCATGGCTTTGGTGAGGGCTACAATCGGCTTGGTCGTCAGGTAGTCTTTGGCGAGGCGCACAGGCACCGTATTATAGGATTTGACCAGAGCGGTTGCCAGATCAACACGGCCTGCAAATGAGCGGCCGTAATTGCGCGGCATCCAGTTACCCCATGCAATCGGCGCATCGGAGACAATCGTGGCGGGTGTCAGCCCCTTTTCCATAGCCACAGCATAGACATAGGGTTTGAAAGAGGAACCTGCCTGACGCAGCGCCTTGGTGGCGCGGTTGAACTGGCTCTCGCCATAATCGCGCCCGCCGACAATGGCACGTACCGAGCCGTCATCAGCAATGACAACGGTTGCTGCTTCGGTTACTTTATACTCAGCACCATATTGGCGCAGGTGAAATTCAATCGCGTCTTCCGCAGCTTTCTGTAAATTGCGGTCGAGCGTGGTGCGCACCACCAGATTATGCTGCGGAATGGTGCGGGTGATTTTCTTCACCTCATCAAAAGCCCAGTCCAGAAAATAATCCGGATTTTCACCTTTTGCGCGGTCGACTACGCTCGCAGGATTGCGCCGCGCATAGGCCAGCTGGCCTTCACTCATAAAACCCGCATCAGCCAGATTGGACAGCACGACATTGGCGCGCGCACGCGCAGCCGGCAGATTGACATGGGGCGCATATTTGGCCGGTGCTTTGAACAGGCCGGCGAGCATCGCGGCTTCTGCCAGATTGACGTCTTTGACGCTTTTGCCGAAATAAAACTCAGAAGCTGCTGCAATACCGAAGGTTCCGCCACCCATATAAGCGCGGTCGAGATAGAGCTGCAGGATTTCCGTTTTACTTAAATTGGCTTCGAGCCAGAGTGCGAGAAAGGCTTCATTGATCTTGCGTTTCAACGTTCTTTCATTGGAGAGAAACAGGTTTTTTGCCAGCTGTTGGGATAGCGTAGAACCGCCCTGAACCACGCCATTAGCGCGCATATTCTGTGTGAGTGCCCGGCTTAAGCCCCAAAAATCAATGCCGAGATGTTCAAAGAAACGGCGGTCTTCAGTCGCCAGAACAGCTTTGATAACATGATCCGGCAGATCGGCAATCGGCACGGCATCGCGGTGCATAATGCCGCGCTGACCAATTTCATTACCATAGCGATCAAGAAAGGTGACGGCGTAATCATCCTGCGCGCGCCAGTCTTTCTTGGTTTCCTCAAAAGCGGGCATGGCCAGTGCGAGCAGTCCGACACTGCCGAGAACGCCGAGCGTGAAACCTTCATCGGCGATTTCCACGAACAGACGTTTCCAGCCGCGCACACGGAATTTGCGGAAAAAGATGGTCGTGCTTTCCCAGAAAGCGCCAAGTCCTGAACGTAATTTATACAGGCTGCTGTCCAGCCAGGCGTCAATCGCCATCAGAAACGGGCTGCGGGTCAGGCGGCGCGTTTTTCTGGTCTGGTCGTTATTGTCAGCCTGCTTGCTCATAACCGGAAAACTACCCGTTTCGCTCGCTAAAATAGGATGAAGTATACGGCATTCTAGCACATTCTTATGAATGGGAATAAAGGAGAAGTGCCAATGAAGGGTTTAAAATTATGCTTAATGAATAAACACATTATCTCAATGTGATAAATATTTCGTTGAAATTGAATGTGCTGAAATCGCTTCGGAAATCAGGAAAATAGGAATTTTATCCTTGACGGCGTAACGGTGTTGCAGTAGCTTTCAGATACAGTCAGAGAAGTGTGGCTGACAGTGATGAATAAGGTTTCGCAAGGCGTGGCATTTGATGCTGCGCTTTTTTTGTTTGTGCCATTTCTAACCGGTTATGCGTTTACAAAAGAACGGAGCCGGTCAAATCATGCCGGAAAATTCGGAAGACATACAAACGCTGCCAAATGCTTCGCCGGAGCGTTTGCAAACGATATACCGGTTACAGCGACGTTATCAGATAACTGTGCCGGATATGGCTTTTCTGCTGAGAGTGAAGCCGGAGATTTATCGCAAGCGTTTGAAACGGGCAGGGCTGGATTGCTCTTCTGTCAGCTTGCCGGTGCTGGATATTGAAGACCTGCTGATTAAAATTAATGCGGAATTACAGAACTTCTACAAAGCTGAAGGCCTGCCGGAAAAGAGCGCGGTTGAAGCGCTGGCGGCACTGGCAAAAGCGGTGAAGAGCATCAGCGAATTATCAAAAGAAACGCGGGCAGAGCTGGCGGGCAATCAGCCGGAGCAGACGAGTGAAGCAGGCGGTGTGACACCGGAGGATGTGCGTGAAGCCCTCAGCATCATCAGCACCAGAATTACCGAACTCAGAGCTGTATAAGTTTTTATCCGATGCGGGTGTTAATGAGCAAACCATTGTTGCAGCCAGTAAAGAATGGCTGTTTCAGGGGAGGTTGGCACAGCTTCCGATTTTTCCGCGGAATGGCTGGCGCAGCTGGGTGATTATGGGCGGGCGTGGTTCTGGCAAAACCCGTGCCGGTGCCGAGTGGATCAGCGGTATGGCACAGGGGCTGTCGCCTTTCTGTGACAGAGCTTGCGGTAATATCGCCTTGGTGGGGGAAACGCTCGCCGATGTGCGGGAGGTGATGGTTGAGGGGCCTTCCGGTATTCTCTCGGTTTCCCGCTTGCAGCGTCCGCGTCTGGAAAGCACCCGTCGCAGACTGGTTTGGGAAAGCGGGGCGGTGGCCTCCTTCTATTCGTCGGAAGACCCCGACAGTTTGCGCGGGCCGCAATTTTCTGCCGCATGGTGTGATGAGCTGGCGAAATGGAAAAATCCGCAACAGACATGGGATATGCTGCAATTCGGCCTGCGACTGGGAGATAACCCTCGTCAGGTGGTGACAACCACACCGAAAATGCAGGCTTTGCTGCGCGATCTTTTGAGCGATCCGGCAACAATCATGACCCATATGCGCACGGATGAAAATACTGCACATCTGGCACCGGCCTTTCTATTAGCCATGCAGCAGCGCTATGCGGGTACGGCTTTAGGACGGCAGGAACTGGATGGTGTGCTGATTGCAGACCGTGAAGATGCGCTATGGTCGCGGGAGCAATTGGAGACGCTACATGATCCGCAAGTGCCGGAATTGCAGCGCATTGTCATTGCGGTTGATCCGCCTGCAACTTCAACCAAAAATTCGGATGCCTGCGGGATTATTGTGGCAGGTCTGGATGCGAAGGATCAGGCATGGGTGCTGGAAGATGCTACCGTGCAAGGTGTGAAGCCCCATCAATGGGCTGCGCAGATTGTGCAGTTCTACCATCGCTATCAGGCTGATCTGGTGGTGGCTGAGGTTAATCAGGGCGGTGACATGGTGATGGCGGTGATCCATGCGCAGGATGCATCAGTCGCGGTGAAGCCAGTGCGGGCACAGAGAGGGAAATATCTGCGTGCCGAGCCGGTGGCAGCGCTCTATGAGCAAGGGCGTATCCGCCATGCACACCGCTTTCCTGAACTGGAAGATGAAATGTGTGACTTTGCTGTGAACGGGCTGTCCTCCAGCCGTTCGCCGGACAGAATGGATGCGCTGGTCTGGGCACTGCACACGCTTTTGCTTCAGGATGCGCATAAGCCGAGAATCCGGCAGCTTCGATAAATTTCATAATTAAGGTCGAGTGAGGTGAACATGGTTCGATCATGGGCTTGGTCATGGCCGTGGCGGCATAGTGTTGCCCAAACGCAGGAGCAGAAAAGCGCGCAGGCGCCTTCTGTAAAAATGCAGCAGGGTTTTGTCGCGCTGCATATGGATGCGCAGGCACGCTGGACAACCCGCAATTATATGGCGCTGTCGCAACAGGGGTTCATGCGTAATCCGGTTGTGCATCGCTGCGTGAAAATGATCAACGATGCCGCG
>JAIRVW010000156.1 GCA_031253705.1 Brucellaceae bacterium | reverse complement strand
ACACCGTTCGCGGCCAGTATCGCGCCGGTGCTTCTGCGGGCGGCCCCGTCAAATCCTATCTGGATGATCTGGCGAGCGACACCAGCAATACCGAAACCTTCGTGGCGCTGAAAGCTGAAATCGGCAACTGGCGCTGGGCGAATGTACCTTTCTACTTGCGCACCGGCAAAAGACTTGCCGAGCGCGTGTCTGAAATCGTGGTGACATTCAAGCCAATTCCTCATTCGATTTTTGAAAGCAGTGCCGGACAGATCACCGCCAATCAGCTGGTCATCCGCCTGCAGCCGGATGAAGGTGTGAAACAATGGATCATGATCAAAGATCCGGGTCCGGGTGGTATGCGCCTGCGTCAGATTCCGCTGGATATGAGCTTTGCGACCTCGTTCAACGAGCGCAATCCGGATGCCTATGAACGCCTGATTATGGATGTCGTGCGCGGCAACCAGACCCTGTTCATGCGCCGCGACGAAGTGGAAGCCGCATGGCGCTGGGTCGATCCGATCCTTGAAGGCTGGGACAGCAATGAACAGAAAGTTCAGGGCTATACCTCCGGCACATGGGGGCCTTCCGGTTCGATCGCCCTGATCGAGCGCGACGGCCGCACTTGGCATGATAGTCTCTGACGAGACACCCAAAAACGGAGGCAGAATTGCCTCCGCAAAAACAAAGGTTTGAGCACCTCTCAAAAGACACGGAATGAATACCCATCTGAGGTAGTATTCTGCAGGTAATACAAAATGACTGCGCCGCCTGTTCTCAGCAAACAAGCGCGCAGGAACACTGATGGAGACTGACATAACCAATATTGAAAGGCATGATTTTGCAGACCCGTCCGCTTTGGCGCTGCAATTAGCCGGAACAATCGCGGATCAACTGAATAAAGCAGTCGCGGCCAAAGGACAGGCCGTCCTTGCTGTATCCGGCGGCACAACGCCGGTGCAAATGTTTGAGGCGCTTTCCATGCAGGATGTGGCATGGAAACAGGTTACAGTCACTCTTGTTGATGAACGTTTTGTAGCGCCCGATCATGAGCGTTCCAATGAAAAACTGGCGCGCGATCATCTGTTGCAGAACAAAGCCGCAAGCGCACAATTTGTCAGCCTTTACGGCCCCGCACAGACCGCCAATGTCGCCGCGGTCACCGCCGCCAACCGGATTGACGCGCTACCGAAACCATTTGATGTGGTTGTACTCGGCATGGGCAATGACGGCCATACCGCCTCCTTCTTCCGTGGCGGCAGCAGACTGGATCAGGCAATTGACCCCAAAACACAGGCTGTTGTCGTCCCCATGCAGGCGGAAGGTGCCGGTGAGCCGCGCCTGACACTGACCTTACCGGTTCTGATCACTGCGGAATTGCTGATCCTGCATATTGAGGGGCAGAAAAAGCTCGATGTACTGGAAGAGGTTCTCGCCAGCGATTTCAGCGAGGAAGATATTAATCTGATGCCGGTACGCGCTGTTTTCGCCCATGCAAAACACCCGGTTCAGCTCTACTGGGCACCATAGAGCGGTTCAGCTCATTCTGAATCATTGGAACCGCTCTGTTTCTTTGTTTTTACGCGCATCTTATTCCGAAAACCGCTTCACACTTTTCGGGATGCGCTACAATATCAGTACGCATTTTCTGCCTTGGCTCTGCTATAAAACGCCGAGGCAGAACAATCTTTTATCCGGTTGTACAATCTCTGCGCTCTATAGACGCATCAGGCATTTTCTACTCTTTCGCTATACTTGATTTCCGTATATTAAATCGGTTTAAAAATTGAATGACATGACCTGCCTCTCTGCAGGTACGGGAGACTGAAATGACCGTGAACCACACTCTTCAGGCCATTACCAACCGGATTATCGAGCGTTCGCGCCCGACCCGCGAGGCCTATCTGGCACGGATCAATGAGGCTGCAAGCCGCAAGCCAATGCGCACGGCGCTGGGTTGCGCCAATCTTGCCCATGGCTTTGCAGCCTGCAACAGTTCCGACAAAGCCGGCCTTGCCGGTGATCAGCTGCTCAATATCGGCATTATCACCGCCTATAATGATATGCTCTCTGCCCATCAGCCATTTGAGACTTTCCCGCAGCTGATCAAACAGGCAGCGCGTGAAGCAGGCGGTGTGGCGCAGGTTGCAGGCGGTGTACCGGCAATGTGTGACGGCGTTACTCAAGGTTTTGCGGGCATGGAACTCTCGCTGTTCTCGCGCGATGTCATTGCCATGGCAACCGCTGTCGGCCTGTCCCATGATATGTTTGACGCCGCCGTCTATCTCGGCGTGTGCGACAAAATCGTTCCGGGACTGGTGATCGGCGCCCTCACCTTTGGTCATTTACCTGCGATTTTCATTCCGGCGGGGCCTATGACCTCCGGTCTGCCGAATGATGAAAAAGCCCGTATCCGCCAGCTCTATGCCGAAGGTAAAGTCGGCCGCGCAGAACTGCTGGAATCCGAGTCCAAATCCTATCATGGCCCCGGCACCTGTACTTTCTACGGCACAGCCAATTCCAATCAGATGCTGATGGAAATCATGGGACTGCATATTCCGGGCTCCTCTTTCATCAACCCGAACACGCCTTTGCGCGACGCGATGACCAAAGAGGCCGCCAAGCGTGCCTTGCAGATCACCGCCTGCGGCAATGATTACACGCCGGTCGGTGCGATGCTGGATGAGCGCTCTTTCGTCAATGGCGTTGTTGGTCTCAATGCGACCGGCGGCTCGACTAATCACACCATCCACCTCATTGCCATGGCTGCGGCAGCAGGTATCAAACTGACATGGCAGGATATTTCCGATATCTCCGCCACTGTGCCGCTGCTCGCCCGTGTCTATCCGAATGGTCTGGCCGATGTGAACCACTTCCACGCAGCGGGTGGCATGGGCTATCTGATCCGCGAATTGCTGGAT
>JAIRVW010000144.1 GCA_031253705.1 Brucellaceae bacterium | reverse complement strand
AAAGATATTACGACGATGCCGCCGCATGAGATTGCGAAACTGCGTATTGCGCAGTCTCCGGAAGGCCGCCGTATTTTCCCGCGCATGAGCGTGATGGAAAATCTGCAGATGGGCGCCAGCCTCGATCATCAAAAATATTTTGATGAAGACGTGAAACTGATGTTCGATCTGTTTCCGCGCCTGAAAGAACGCATCAATCAGCGCGGCGGTACATTGTCGGGCGGTGAGCAGCAGATGCTGGCGATTGCCCGTGCTTTGATGGCACGGCCAAAGCTGCTGATGCTTGATGAGCCGTCACTCGGACTGGCACCGCTGATCGTCAAACAGATTTTTGAGGCGATCAAAGAGCTGAACCGCACAACTGGCCTGACAGTGTTTCTGGTGGAGCAGAATGCTTTCGGTGCGCTGAAACTTGCCCATCGCGGTTATGTGATGGTCAATGGTGTGATCACGATGAGCGGCAGCGGACAGGAACTTCTGGCCAATCCGGAAGTCCGCGCGGCTTATCTGGAAGGCGGTCGTCATTGATGAGACAGGATCAGGCTTCGGCCTGATCGCTCTTCATCTTTCAGGATGAGAGCCGTTTTTGTCTCAAGGCTTTAACGCAGTTGCAAACGGTCAAAAGAACTGTTTGTGCGCTGCTCTCACCGGTTTTTCAGCAATGAAATCCGGTGAAACGGGGAGAATAAATTATGCAAGGCATTCTTTATGAAGAGCCGTCATTCTGGCTGTTTCTGCTGATCACCTGCATTCTCGGCGGCTGGGCTGCATGGATGACGGGACGCGCCTGCGCCCAGACATGGCGCCCTTATGCAATGTTTCTGCTTTATCTTCTGCCTTTGACAGTCATGGTACGCTTTATTCATTTTGCGATGTTTGAGGGAACTTTGCTGTCACTGCATTATTATGTGGTGGATCTGGTCGTGCTGGCTGTTATCGGTACGCTCGGCTATCGCTTTACCAAGGTCAAAAAGATGGTGCGCCAGTATAGCTGGCTCTATGAGCAGACCTCACCTTTTTCCTATAAGTCTAAATAAAATAGGGTTTTAGGAACACGATAAACGGTATCCCCGATCTGTATTTTAAATTCGGGGGTGCTTACTCAAATTACAATATTCCGCTTTGCGGGAACGAAGTGAGTATTGTGATGCCAGCCGTAGCATAACTGCGGCGAAGACTGCCCGGGAAACCGGTTTCTGCATAATGATTGTAATAAAAATGAACGGCTGATCCTGATGTTTTGCTTCACGCAGAACCGCTGATCCGCCGGATTAATAAACACGGAAGCTGATCCTGCAGCAGGGCGGTTCCGGAAAAATCATTGTAATGGGAGCAGTAATTATGAAAAAAACTTTATTATACAGCGTAGCAATGTCGGCTCTCGTGGCTTTCAGCGGCTCTGCTTTTGCGGATGTGCTGATTGGTATCGGGGCACCTCTGACCGGTCCGAATGCCGTATACGGCCTTCAGATTCAGAAAGGTGCGGAAGCCGCGGCTGAAGTTATCAATGCCGAAGGCGGCCTGAACGGCGAGAAGATTGTTTTCACCCTTGGCGATGATGTTTCGGATCCGAAACAGGGTATTTCGGTGGCAAATAAGTTTGCTGCTGACGGTGTGAAATTTGTGATCGGTCACTTCAACTCCGGCGTGACCATTCCGGCCTCGGAAGTTTATCAGGAAAACGGTATTCTGGAAATTTCACCGGGTGCCACCAATCCGGTTTATACAGACCGTGGCATGTGGAACACTTTCCGTACCTGCGGACGTGATGACCAGCAGGGTATTGTTGCCGGTAAATATATTGCAGACCATTATAAGGATGCCAAAGTCGCGGTTATTCACGACAAGACACCTTATGGTCAGGGGCTGGCTGACGAAACCAAAAAAGCGCTCAATGCAGCTGGCGTCAAAGAAGCCATCTATGAAGGCGTGAATGTCGGTGAAAAAGACTTCTCCGCGCTGATTGCCAAGCTGAAACAGGAAGGCGTCAGTGTCATTTACTGGGGTGGTATGCACGCTGAAGCCGGTCTGATTATTCGTCAGCTCGGTGATCAGGGTCTGAAAGCACAGTTCATCTCCGGTGACGGTATTGTCTCCAATGAGCTGGCTTCCATTGCCGGTGATGCGGTTGAAGGAACACTGAACACATTCGGCCCTGATCCGCGTAACAATCCGGGCAATGCGGAACTGGTGAAGAAGTTCCGTGATGCCGGTTTCGAACCGGAAGCCTATACACTTTACTCTTATGCAGCCATGCAGTCGCTGGCCGGTGCCGCTAAGGCAGCGGGCAGCAATGATCCTGAAACCATCGCTAAGGAACTGAAGAAGGGAACGTTCAAAACCGTTCTCGGCGATCTTTCCTATGATGAAAAGGGTGATCCGAAACTGCCGGGCTACGTGATGTATAAGTGGCAGAAGGGCGCTGACGGTAAGTTCACTTACATTCAGCAGTAAAATCTGATCCGTGAAACTCTGTGAGGCCGGATCCGTCCGGCCTCACATTTGCGAATAGCGGCGCTGTGCAAGCGACCTGTTTATGCGGAAGTATTCACGGTTCATAACAACAGCAGGCGGAAATTCGTGTTTCTGATCCTGAACTGTTTGCAGGAAATTCTGCCGGAATGTCTCATTCCGACGGAAAAATGTCGGTGTTCCGGCGATCCCGTAACCGGCTTTTTGCCAGTTTTCGGGCATATTCATGGGAGTAGGAAATATGAAGAAGTCTCTGTTTTGCGGTGTTGCACTGTCAGCAATGCTTGCCTTTGGTGGTTCATCATGGGCAGATGTTCTGGTCGGTGTCGGCGCTCCGTTAACAGGCGGCAGTGCTGCTTATGGCGCGCAGATTAAAAACGGCGTGGAAGCAGCTGTTGAAGTTGTTAATGCTGAAGGTGGTCTGAACGGTGAAAAGATCGTTCTTGTTTATGGTGACGATGTCTCTGATCCCAAGCAGGGCATGTCGGTCGCCAATAAATTTGCTGCTGACGGTGTACAGTTTGTTATTGGTCACTTCAATTCCGGCGTGAGCATTCCGGCATCTGAAGTCTATGCGGAAAACGGTATTCTGGCGATTGCACCAGGTACAACCAATCCGGTTTATACTGATCGCGGTCTGTGGAACACATTCCGTACCTGCCGCCGCGATGACAATCAGGGTATCGCTGCTGCCAAATATATTGTCGAGAATTTTAAAGACGGCAAGATTGCTATCGTTCACGACAAAACCCCTTATGGTCAGGGTCTTGCCGACGGTACCAAGAAGGCAATGAATGATCTCGGCCTGAAAGAAACCGCTTATGAAGGCGTGAATGTCGGCGAGAAGGATTATTCCGCGCTGATCGCAAAGCTGAAGCGCGACGGCATCACCGTTATTTACTGGGGCGGTCTGCATCCGGAAGCCGGTCTGATCATTCGTCAGATGGGTGATCAGGGTCTGAAAGCGCAGTTCATTTCCGGTGACGGTATTGTTTCCAACGAACTGGCCTCGATTGCCGGTGATGCGGTTAACGGTGTGCTCAACACCTTTGGTCCTGATCCGCGCGAAGATCCGGCCAATGCCGAGCTGATCAAGAAATTCCGCGATGCCGGTTTTGAGCCGGAAGCCTATACTTTCTATTCCTATGCGGCTGTGCAGTCTCTGGCTGCGGCAGCGAAGGCAGCAGGCAGCAATGATCCTATGACTGTTGCTACAGCGATGAAGGAAAAAGGCCCGTTCAAAACCGTTCTCGGCGAAATTTCCTATGACGAGAAGGGCGATCCGAACCTTTCACCTTATGTCATGTTTGAATGGCGCAAAGGTGATGACGGGAAATATAACTATTTCCAGAAAAAATAATTCCGGTAAGCGGAGTATTTCCTAAAAAACAGAAAAATATTCTGTTTGGTGAAAATGCTTCTGATACTTTGGAACAATGTATCCAGCAATGCCCGGCTCTAGTGTCGGGCATTGTTATTTTATGTCGTATTTTCACTGTTCTTTCGCAAAAAAAACTTTCAGTATGCTGCTGTTTTTCACGCTCATCACGGGAATGATGAGTGGTGGCTCATCATATGTTTTGCAGTGAGGGAGACCTGCTTTGCCTATCCATAAAATTCTTGTCGCGAACCGCTCTGAAATTGCTATCCGCGTATTCCGCGCTGCAAATGAGCTTGGCATGAAAACCGTGGCGATCTGGGCAGAGGAAGATAAACTCGCATTGCATCGTTTCAAAGCGGATGAAAGCTATCAGGTCGGGCGCGGCCCGCATCTGCCGCGCGATCTAGGGCCGATTGAAAGCTATCTTTCAATCGAGGAAGTGATCCGCGTTGCCAAATTGTCCGGTGCCGATGCCATTCATCCGGGCTATGGTCTTTTGTCGGAAAGTCCTGAATTTGCCGATGCCTGCGCAGAAAACGGCATTATCTTCATTGGCCCGAAAGGCGATACGATGCGCCGCCTCGGCAATAAAGTGGCAGCGCGTAATCTGGCCGTCGAGGTTGGCGTGCCGGTAGTGCCTGCCAGTGATCCGCTGCCGGATGATATGGATGAGGTGCGCAAGATTGCCGACAGCATCGGCTATCCGCTGATGCTTAAAGCTTCGTGGGGTGGCGGCGGGCGCGGCATGCGCGCGATCCGCGAGGCGAAAGATCTTGCGCGTGAGGTGACAGAGGCCAAACGTGAGGCCAAAGCCGCCTTTGGCAAGGATGAGGTTTATCTCGAAAAACTCATTGAGCATGCCCGCCATGTGGAAGTGCAGATTCTCGGTGATACCCATGGCAATGCCGTGCATTTGTTTGAGCGCGATTGCTCCGTGCAACGGCGTAACCAGAAAGTGGTGGAGCGCGCACCGGCACCTTATCTCAATGATACACAGCGTCAGGAACTGGCAGATTATGCGCTGAAAATTGCCCGCGCCACTAATTACATCGGGGCAGGGACTGTTGAATTTCTGATGGATGTGACTTCCGGTAAGTTCTATTTTATCGAGGTTAATCCGCGTATTCAGGTAGAACATACGGTGACGGAAGAAGTCACCGGCATTGATATTGTCAAAGCGCAAATCCGTATTCTTGAAGGCGCAGCCATCGGCTCGCCGGAATCCGGTGTGCCGGAGCAGAGCAAGATTGTGCTGCGTGGTCACGCGCTGCAATGCCGTATTACGACGGAAGATCCGGAGCAGAACTTTATCCCTGATTACGGGCGGATTACCGCCTATCGTGGTGCAACAGGTTTCGGTATTCGTCTGGATGGCGGCACAGCCTATTCCGGTGCTTTCATCACCCGTTATTATGATCCGTTGCTGGAGAAAGTGACGGCATGGGCATCGACATCGGAAGAAGTGATCCTGCGTATGCACCGTGCGCTGCGGGAGTTTCGTATTCGTGGTGTGTCGACCAATCTGACCTTTCTGGAAGCGATTATTACGCATCCGAAATTTCGCAGTAATGAATATACAACGCGATTCATTGATACGACGCCGGAACTGTTCGAGCATGTAAAGCGGCAGGATCGTGCGACCAAATTGCTGACCTATATTGCTGATGTGACGGTCAATGGTCATCCGGAGACTAAAGGCCGTGCCTTGCCGGATGTGAATGCTGCTGCACCGAAAGTGCCCTATGTGCCGGATGGCGAGATTCAAAGCGGTACACGCCAGAAACTGGCAGAGCTGGGGCCGCAGAAATTTGCGCAATGGATGCGTGAGCAAAAGCGGGTTCTGGTGACGGATACAACGATGCGCGACGGGCATCAGTCCTTGCTCGCCACACGTATGCGTACCTATGATATTGCGCAGATTGCCGAGACCTATGCGCGTTTGCTGCCGAACCTGTTTTCACTGGAATGCTGGGGCGGTGCGACATTTGATGTGGCGATGCGCTTTCTCACGGAAGATCCGTGGGAACGGCTGAGCAAGGTGCGTGACGGTGCGCCGAACCTGCTGCTGCAGATGCTGCTGCGCGGTGCCAATGGCGTTGGCTATAAGAGCTATCCTGATAATGTGGTGACGCAATTCGTGCGAGAAGCTGCACGTGGCGGCATTGATCTGTTCCGCGTGTTTGACAGTCTCAACTGGGTTGAGAATATGCGCGTGTCGATGGATGCCGTGCTGGAAGAGGGCAAACTCTGCGAGGCAGCCATTTGCTATACCAGCGATCTGATGAATGCGGCGCGCCCGCAATATGACCTGAATTATTATCTGAAACTGGCGCGTGAGGTTGAGAAGGCCGGTGCGCATATTATCGCTATTAAAGATATGGCGGGACTGCTGAAGCCGCAATCGGCACGCAAACTCTTCACCGCCTTGCGGCAGGAAACCGATCTGCCGATCCATTTCCATACCCATGATACATCTGGCATTGCCGCTGCCACTGTGCTGGCGGCCGTGGAAAGCGGTGTGGACGTTGTGGATGCGGCGATGGATGCGCTTTCCGGTAATACGTCCCAGCCATGTCTCGGCTCCGTTGTTGAAGCACTGGCAGGCAGTGAACGCGATCCGCAGCTTGATCCGGCTTCGATCCGCCGGATTTCCTTCTATTGGGAGGCGGCACGCAATCAATATGCGGCGTTTGAGAGCGACCTGAAGGGGCCTGCCTCGGAAGTTTACCTGCATGAAATGCCGGGCGGGCAATTCACCAATCTGAAGGAGCAGGCACGCTCATTGGGACTGGAAAGCCGCTGGCATGAGGTGGCACAAGCCTATGCCGATGTGAACCTGATGTTCGGTGATATTGTCAAAGTCACGCCGTCCTCCAAGGTGGTCGGCGATATGGCACTGATGATGGTCAGTCAGGACTTATCAACGGCAGATGTGACCAATCCGGCTAAGGATATTGCGTTCCCTGATTCCGTTGTGTCGATGATGCGCGGTGATCTTGGACAGCCACCGGCAGGTTGGCCGAAGGACTTGCAGGCCAAAGTGCTGAAAGGTGAAAAGCCGTTTACAGAGCGGCCGGGTGCTTTGCTGCAGCCGGCTGATCTGGAAGCTGAGCGTAAAGAGGTTGAAGCAAAGCTGGAGCGCAAAATCAGCGATCAGGAATTTGCCTCTTATCTGATGTATCCGAAAGTCTTCACCGATTTTGCGGCTGCGCAGACCCTCTATGGCCCGACAAGTGTGCTGCCGACGCCGGTCTATTTCTATGGGCTGGCACAGGAGCAGGAAGTTTTTGTCGAGATTGAGCGCGGCAAGACGCTGGTTATCCGCAATCAGGCTGTGGGCGATGTGGATGATCAGGGCATGGTCACCGTGTTCTTTGAGCTGAACGGTCAGCCGCGCCGCATCAAAGTGCCGGATCGTACACGCGGAGCTGCCAAAGGTGCCCGCCGTAAAGCTGAGCTGAACAATGAGACCCATATCGGCGCGCCGATGCCGGGTATTGTTTCAACTGTTGCAGTGGCGAGCGGGCAGAACGTGAAAGCCGGTGATGTGCTGCTCTCGATTGAAGCGATGAAAATGGAGACCGCCCTTCATGCCGAGCGGGACGGTGTGCTGGCGGAAGTGCTGGTGCGTGCCGGTGATCAGATTGATGCGAAGGATCTGCTGATTACTTATGCTTAAAACAGATAGCCGGCAGAGCGATTGTGTCGTTTTGCCGGTTAATCCTGCTCGCTGAAGCTGATTAATCGTGCCAGTTCCACAGCATTGCGCGCGTCCATTTTCTCCATAATATGGGCGCGATGCACTTCAACTGTACGCACAGTAATATCCAGCCTGTCAGCAATCTGCTTGTTGAGCAGACCTTCTAAAATCATCGACAAAACTTCGTTTTCACGCGGGGAGAGCTGGGCACGTTTGCGCCGTAATTCGTCACGCTGGCGATCCGTGCTGGCGCGCTCTTTCGCTTTATTCAAAGCGGCCAGAACCCTGTCGACGAGATTATTGTCGTTAAAGGGCTTTTCGAGAAAATCCGCAGCACCCTGTTTCAGGCATTCCACAGCCAGCGGAATATCGCCGTGACCGGTCAGAAAAATCACCGGCTGGCGGGCATGCAGGCTGATGAGCCGGTCAAAGACCTCAAGGCCGGACATACCGCCCATACGCATATCCAGCAGAATGCAGCCCTGCAAATCCGGTGACCAGCCATTGAGAAAAGCTTCACCGGAAGGCCATGTGACAACGCCCACTCCGCGCGAGCGGAACAGCCATGACAGGCTGTCACGAATGGCTTCATCATCATCAACAATATGCACGGTCATTGCATGATTTCCTGTGTGGTCAGCGGCAGGGAGAGGCAGAAACTGGCACCTTGCTTATCCGGTGTGGCTTGCAGCCAGAGCCGGCCTTTGTGGGATTCCAGAATAGAACGGCAGATCGGCAGTCCCATACCCATACCTTCTGATTTTGAGGTGATGAAGGGCGTGAAAATCTCATTTTCCATGCCCTCCGGAATGCCGTGACCATGATCGGTGATGGTGACAACGGCTTCAGTTTCGTCAGCTTCAAGACTGATATGCAGGGTCTGCCGGTTGCGGGGCAGGCCTGTGGCAGCTTCCCGCGCATTGCGCATCAGATTGAGCAATACCTGCTGGATTAGCACCGCATCGGCGCGCACCGGTACCGGTGCATCGGGCAGGCGCATATCAATACGGCCGCCGCCTTTGACAATATCGCTGCGGACAAAACTGGCAGCATCCTGCAATATGGTGCGCAGATCATGCTGCTCCGGCGTGACAGAACGCTTGCGCACAAAATCATGCACGCGATGCACAATCGTACCTGCGCGTTGTGCCTGATCGGAAAGTTTCTGCAAGGCACCGGTCAGATCCGCAGGTTGGCCAGCGCCGGATTTCAGCAGATTGAGACTGCCGGTGGCATAGCTGGTGATGGCGGCCAGCGGCTGGTT
>JAIRVW010000094.1 GCA_031253705.1 Brucellaceae bacterium | reverse complement strand
CAACAAACGCCGCGTGGTGCAGCGTCAGCGTGATGAGCAGGCGGCGTTCCGTCTCGGCTGATCTTTGCCTGATTGAGCAAAAACAAAAACGCCGGTGCAGCATCTGCACCGGCGTTTTTGTTTATTTCGATGGCGAGATAAACGGCCTGTCCCATGAGCCGCCGACAAAGAAATGCAGATTTTCCGGTGCCGGTTGCTGCTGTTCCTGTGCAGGCTGCTGTTGTGTAACAAGGGGATCGGTTGGTGCTGCTTGCGTTGCCGGATTGGTTTCAGCCGGTTTTTCAGCAGGCTGCTCTTTGGCCGGTTGTGGCGGCAAAGTCAGGGTGCCGGTCAGTGCCAGGCTGCGGTCAACCAGCGGAATAATGCCTGTAAGCGACAATGTTCCCTGCATGGTTTCTGCTTTGGTGGTTTCCAGTGTGGCTACACCGTCGCCCAGTGTCGCTTTGACATCCAATCTTTTGAAATCAAGGCTGACCTGATCGCGTCTTTGCAGGGCAAAAAAGCCTTCGCTTTTCATCTTGGCGATAAAATCATTCAGATCAAAACCGAGCATCCGACCGTTATTGAGCGTGAAACTGATCTGTCCGCGGGCATTTTGCAGCATACTGTGCCAGCTATGCGGAGCAGTTTCAGCTGTTACTGAGAGATTACCCTGACCGCTGAGAATAGGATCATTCAGGCCGATGGCGGTCAGAAAGGCAGCACTGTCAATATTAGCCGCATTGAGCCTGATGCCGATATTATCCTGACCATTGGCCGTTTGCGATAATTTGATGCTGGTCTGGATCGAGCCTTTGAAGGCTTTGGCATCACCAATATCAAAGATTGCCTGCCCGTCACGGATTTGCAAAGCAGCGGCAAGGCCAGTCATCTGCGCGGCGCCGATGGTTGCATTTTGCGCGGAGAGACGGATATCCAGATCGGCACTGTTGAGCAATCGTGTATCGATCATCCGCGGCGGGGCGTAATATCGATAGCTGTTATAGCTTTTGCTCTGTTCATCTTCGCTGACTTTGGTCACGAGAGTGGTTACGGTGTGGAAGAAGGATACGGCATTTAAAGTCTGAAAGGCCAATGTTCCGGTGACATTCGGGCGCTGTTTGCCAAAGCCGATTTCTGCCGCGCCTTTGGCAGGCATATTGTTGAGATTGAGAACAATATCCGCGAGTTTGATGCGCAGCGGCGTGGCGCTGACATTGGTTTCAATGCTGAAAGCATCATCCGCCGTGGTGCGCTGGGAATAGCTGGCATCAGATGACAGCCCCACCCAATGCAGACTTTCACTGAGCGAGGGGCTGGAGAGGCTGAATGCACCTTCAGTGAAGATATTTTCTGAAATATTGCTGCGCCCGTCGAAGCTGATGGTCAGCGGCTTGCTGGTGATCTGCGCGCTCATCTGGCTCATGCCGCGCGCCAGCAATAAAAGTGGCTGCGCAACGGTCAAATTATAGTCAGCCGTTTCACCATGCCACAGCGCTTTGCCTTTGACAGTCGCCGCGCTGGTTGTCTGCGGCCAGTCAATGCTGGCATTAATCTTGGTGATTTCTTCCTGCCGCTCGGTATTACGGGTGGTAAAGCCGATACTGCTGTTCTCCAGAACCAGTCGTCCGAAAGGCGTGGTCTGCAGCTGCTTGTCGTTTTTCTGGTCATCTGCGGTTTTTTGCGCAGTAACATTGCGTGCCTGCCGGATAGCAAGGCCGAGACGGCCGGAAGAGGAAGCCAGCGTGTTCACAAATTGCGGCAGATCTTCCACCGGTTCACTCAAGGTGAAATGCGCATTGATCAGGCGGGTTTCAGAAAATGCAACACGTCCCAGCAGATCATCGAGCGGCGACATTTCCACTTCAATCCGCTCTGCTGTCATAAACGGCGCATTGGCATCGCCCATTTTACTCAAAGTCACATCACTGAGCGACGAGCGGAATACCGGAAAGAAATTCATGCGCGGCGGCTGGCGGATTTCCACGCTATAGCCGGTCCATGCGCTGATATTCTGCGCCAGATGCAGGCGGATCGCATCGGTTGAAACAATATATGGCAATGCAGCCAGCGCCCCGGCAAACAGCATTGCTAAGATAACGATAACAGCCAGAACGGGGCGTATCAGCTTCATTGTGTTCCGATCACGTAACAAATTACATCAGCGAAAATTGGTTTAAACCAGCTTCAGCCTGTTGCAAAGAGCAGGGCGATAAGAAAGCACGGCAGACTGTAAAGTGCTGCCGTGTCAGACCTTATTCCGCCAGAACGCGGGTTGGCGGGAAAGTGATTTCCACGGTTGTGCCCTGTTCCGGTGCTGATTCAATGGAGAACTGTGCGCGGTTTGCTTCCACCATGGCTTTGGTCAGCGGTAAGCCCAGACCGGTGCCCTGCTGGCGCCAGTCTTTGGTGTCAGGATTTTTCACCAGCTGTGCCTGATTATTATGGTTGCTGACCTGCCGGAATGGTTTCAGTGCCTGTTCCAGCTCGCTCTGGTTCATGCCGATGCCGGTGTCACGAATACGCATCACCACATGACCGTCCGGCTCATAGCTGGTTGAAACAATCACCTGACCGCCCTGACCGGTAAAACGGATCGCATTGGACAGCAGATTGAGCGCGACCTGACGGATCGAGCGGGCGTCGGCCACAATATCCGGCAGAAAGGCCGAGAAACTGGAGCGGATGATG
>JAIRVW010000027.1 GCA_031253705.1 Brucellaceae bacterium | reverse complement strand
ATTGAAGCCGCTGCGCAGGCGTTTAAAACATGGCGCAAAACCACCGCCAATGAACGCGCGCAGAAAATGCGCAAATTGCATGATCTGATTTTGGTGCATCAGGATGCGCTGGCTGAAATTCTGACACTGGAGCAGGGGAAATCGCTGACCGAGGCCAAAGGCGAGGTGGCAAGTTCTGCTGCTTATATTCTCTGGTATGCGGAAGAGGCGCGGCGTGTCTATGGCGATCTGGTGCCGTCTCCGTGGGCTGACCGGCGTATTATGGTGACTAAGGAGCCGGTAGGTGTTGTCGCTGCGATTACGCCGTGGACCTTCCCGTCTTCTATGCTGGCGCGCAAGATCGGCCCTGCTTTGGCAACGGGCTGTACGGTTGTGGTGAAACCGGCAACGCAGACACCTTATTCGGGGCTTGTCTGGGGCGTGTTGTGTGAAGAAGCGGGGATACCTGCCGGTGTGGTCAATATTCTCACCGGTTCGGCCAGTGAAATCGGCGGCGAACTGACCCGCAATCCGCAAATCGCCAAGCTGACTTTTACCGGCTCGACCGCAATCGGCAAATTGCTGATGAAACAGACCGCCGGTACCGTCAAAAAAGTCTCGATGGAACTGGGTGGCAATGCGCCGTTTATCGTTTTCGACGATGCTGATCTGGATCGTGCGGTGGCCGGTGCGATTGCTGCCAAAGTCCGCAATTCCGGCCAGACCTGCGTCTGCACCAACCGCTTTTATGTTCAGTCGAAAATCTACAGCCGCTTTGTCGAGAAGTTTACGGAAGCTGTGGAGGCGCTGAAGGTCGGGAATGGTCTGGAAGCGGGGACACAGCAGGGGCCGCTGATTGATATGAAGGCGGTTGAGAAGGTTGAAGAATTTATCGCTGATGCCGAGAAAAAAGGTGGTCGCATAACCACCGGCGGTAAACGTCATGCACTGGGCGGCAGCTATTTCGAGCCGACTGTGATTGCTGATGCCAAGCCGCGCATGCGTTTCAGCAAGGAAGAGATTTTCGGCCCTGTCGCGCCGGTCTATAAATTCAAAGCCGAAGAAGATGTGATTGAGCAGGCCAATAATACGGAATACGGCCTTGCCTGTTATTTCTATACACAGGACCTTGGTCGCGCTTTCCGTGTGATGGAAGGGCTGAAATATGGTCTGGTCGGCGTTAATGAAGGGCTGATTACAACAGTTGAGGCACCGTTCGGCGGCCTCAAAGAATCCGGCCTTGGTAAAGAAGGCGGCCATCAGGGGATCGAAGACTATCTTGATACCAAATATGTTTGTATTGGCGGCTTAGGCCTGTAAGGCTCACACTGTAACGGGTGGTATATGATATTGAGTGCCATCCGTTACAGGCTGGGATTTTTGGCAGTTATCGGAAAAATTCTCTGACTTATTTTACAAGTGTAATGGCCGGATTTTGACAGATAAGACTTAAGTCTCATTGTTTTTAAAAGTCTTTTTCTAAAAGTCCGTCCGGTGTTTTTTCAGTTTTTTGGGTATATAGGCGTTTTTTTAGCGGCTTGTCATAATAGGTGCGGACTATGGGGCTATAGAGCCCGCATCATCAGGCCACTTATGGCAAGGCATGCTATGACACCGTCCGACATGCCGGTTCGTAATCCTGTGAAAAAGGGACTTTTATGCGCTACGGAATTTATTTTACACCATCCGCTCATGATCCGCTGTTGCGGGTGGCTGCCAACTGGCTCGGCCGCAATGCCTTTAACGGAATGGTTGTACGCACACCGGTGATCGGTTCCGTCAGTCCTGAAGAGGTCAGCGCTCTGACTGCTGAGCCGCGCCGCTATGGTTTTCATGCAACGTTGAAAGCACCGTTTCGTCTGCATGATGATTATGAAGAGCACCAGCTTCTCTCTGCGATGATGCATTTTGCTTCCGGCTATCAGGCTGTGCAATTGCCGAAGCTCAAAGTTGCGCAGATCGGACCCTTCTTTGCGCTGGTACCGTCCGAGCCTTGTGCTGCACTCCAGCAGCTGGCCAATGATGTGGTGGTGCATTTTGAGCGTTTCCGTGCGCCGCTGAATGCGCAGGAAATGGCCAAGCGTAAGCCGGAGAAGCTGGATGCGATCCATCGCGCCAATCTCGACCAGTGGGGCTATCCATATGTGTTCGAGCAGTTCCGCTTTCATATGACACTCACCGGTGCCGTGCCGGAAGAAAAACAGGCGCATGTACGTAATGTGCTGGAAGAGTTTTTCGCGCCGGTGTTGAATGAACCGGTCAAAATCACCAATCTGGCTCTGTTTACCGAGGCAGAATCAGGTGTACCATTCGAAGTGCATTCGCTTCACCCGCTGACGGGTAAACCGGTTGCTGTGCAGAATACGGTTTCAGCAGAAGTGCAGCTGGAAAAAGCTGCGGCTGAATAAAGCATTTCCAGCAAAAGTGCGAAGCGCCTTCGCGGGGAAATCAATTCGCCGGACTGATTTCGTTTCCCGCTTCGATGCGTAGGATAATGCGTGAAAACAAAGCGATAGAGCGGTTCAGACAATTTTATCATAAATGGAACCGCTCTAAGACTTTACAATTGCAAGAGAAGATATGTCCGCTCCAGATCAGACGAAATCCGCCGAAACAATCCTGACCAATGCACGGATTGTTCTTCCAGATGAAATCATCACCGGTACTGTGGTGATGCGTGACGGAAAAATCGCTGCGATTGATCATACAATCTCGGCATCGGGTAAGGATATGCACGGGGATTATCTGATCCCTGGTCTGGTGGAACTACATACGGATCATCTTGAAGGTCACTATGCACCGCGTCCGAAAGTGCGCTGGAATCCGCTGGCCGCGATACAGGCGCATGATGCCCAGATCGCTGCCTCCGGTATTACCACGGTTTTTGATGCGCTGCGTGTCGGCCATGACGGTGAATGCGAAGTCGTGATTGATGATATGCTGCTGCTGGCAGATGCTCTGCAGGCGGCACAGGAGCGGGGACGTTTGCGTGCGGAACATTATCTGCATCTGCGCTGCGAAGTCTCCTCCAATGATTGTATCAGCGCTTTTGAGCGGTTGCGTGGTGCTTCCGGTGTGCGCCTTGCTTCCCTGATGGATCACGCGCCGGGGCAGCGGCAGTTTCCGGATATGGAATCTTACCGCATCTATTTCATGCGCAAGAACAAAGTCAGTGAAAGTGATTATCAGGCTTATTGCGACCGCCGTGTCGGTGAATCACAGCGCAACTCGGCTAAAAACCGTGCGCTGATTGCTGATTATTGCCAT
>JAIRVW010000025.1 GCA_031253705.1 Brucellaceae bacterium | reverse complement strand
AAAATCGTCGCACATAAAGCGGGTATCGTTCCACTCGGAGGTTTTCAGATAAGAGGTGGAATAGAACAGATCCTGCGTGGCACGCGCACCCCAATCGGATGCGCAGAACGGCTGCACATTCCAGACATTCGTCCAGTAGCCGTCCGCCGGTTCACGTTTGATTTCCAGCTGAATCCCTGCCTTTTTGGCAGTCTGCTGAAACAGTACACTGGCATCCACAGCGCCCGGAAAAGCCGCATCGGATGTGCGCAGCACAATCGGCCCGTCATGTCCTGATTTTTTGAAGTGGAAAGCCGCTTTATCCGGATCATAAACGCGTTGCTCAATATCATCCGGCGCAAGGGCATAGTTATTATTGATCGGAAAATCATTGCCGACTTTGCCATAGCCGCCGAGAATGGATTTGACCATTGCCTCGCGGTCAATGGCATATTTCAGCGCAAGGCGCAGATCATTATTGTCAAACGGTGCCGTATTGCAATGCATCGGGAAACAGTAGAAACCTTTGCCGGACGTGCTGAGAATTTCAACATTCGGTGAGCGCTTCAGCAGAGCAATGGTTTTGGGGTCGATACGGTTGACGTAATGCACCTGACCGGCAGACAGGGCCGCAATACGCGCAGTCGTATCATTCATCGACAGGATTTCCACACTGTCTACAAAGCCGCGGTCAGAACGCCAGTCGTCCTTATTCTTCGAGAATAATGCCCGAACCCCTGCCTGAAAGGATTCAACTTTGTAAGGGCCGGTGCCGATCGCTGCCAGCGGATTATCAACCCCGCCTTTCGGCTGAATGATCAGATGATAATCACTCATAATCAACGGCAGATCAGCACTGCCCTCTTTCAGAGTAATGACCAGCTCATTATTCACCGCTTCGATTTTTACGACGGAGCGCAACAGCCCGAAAGCACCTGATTGTGACTTGCTGTCCGTGTGACGCTGCAAAGAGGCTACAACATCATCCAATGTCATTTTCTCGCCATTGTGGAATTTGACATCATCGCGGATTTTGAATGTCCATTGCGACGCATCGGCCGACGGTTTCCACTCCGTGGCAAGTGACGGGACTGCGGAACCGTCCTCCGGATTTGTTTCAACGAGCGTATCCCCCCAGGTACGCCCAACAACAAAGGATACGGTGCTGCTATAGGTTGCCGGATCCAGTGAATCCGTGGACGCGCCGCCTTCCAGACCGATCTTGAGATGGCCGCCGCGTTTTGGCTCCTGCGCGTTTGCAGTGCCTGTCAGAGATAAAAAGCCTGTTGCCCCTCCGGCAACAGCCAGTCCGGCCATTGCTGTACCGCTCTTAATCAGCGTGCGGCGGTTGAGTTGCAGAATCTGCGCATCGGCTGAAACAGAATTGCCGAATTTTTTCATATAAATAGCCTCCCAGCTTAGAATGCGACCGGCTACAGTCCGGAAATTCTTATTGCTCAGGCTTTCTGCAGTGATCCGCTTCCTGCCTCCAAGCTTAGTCAAGGATGTTTACAGAAAACAATTTCGCTGGTTGACGCTCTTTTACGCTGGTTTACACTATCCTTGCACAGGGGGAATATGATGAGTGACTTTTCAGAAAACCTGAAACTGGCCTGTTCTACACGCCATTCCATTTCAGAAATTTGCAGGGATTTAGCTATCAACCGGCAGCAATTTAACCGTTATATTAATGGCCACGCGCAGCCGTCGCCGTTTAACTTGCGCAAAATTTCAGCCTATTTTCAGATGATACCGGAAGATTTCAGCCTGCCTGCGCAGCAATTTCGCGCTAAAATCTCCGGCATATTTTCCAATTCTCCGAGCCATTCAGAGTTCATTCTCAGCTTTTTTAACGCCGAACTCTCCAATATTGAGCAATATCTCGGGGATTATCAGACATTCCATGTCTCACCGTCATGGCCGGATTTCATTATTTGCTCTTTTACGCGGATAAGACAGGAGAAAGACTGGATACAGGTCAAATCCATAGAGCGGATTTATGATCCGGTTGATGAAGTGCAGCAGAGATCAAAATATAGCGGTCTGTTTTCCATCAGCAGAAACAAAATTTTTATCGTTGAAAAGAGCCACCGCAACCCGTCGATCATTGCGGAGACAATTTTACAACCTTTTGAAATGCATCAAAAAAAATACCTGAAAGGTCTGACCATCGGTGTGTCATGGCGACATGATAATATGCCCTATGCAGCCAGAACCATTTGGAAAAAACTGAATAAGAATACAAATATTAAAAATCTGATCAAAAAATGCGGCCGTTATAATTACGACAGCCACGAGCTTCCTGAACCGGTGAAGAAATTCTTCTCCGCCGACATGATCAAAGACAGTATTCTGACATGAATTACAAAGTAGCTGCCGATAATTCATCGCGCAGAAAGCCGATAAAATGATCCAGAACGCCGGACTGGGTTTGCATGCGCGGACGGATCAGCCAGATATTGAATGTAATATCCGGCTCAAATTGTTTGACGACTAACTCGCCATCACCGCAACCGGCGGCACTGATCGGATCGACAACGGATACCCCCGCTCCTAAAGCCACAAATGAACAGGCACTTTCTGACTGCCCCGTTTCAATTTGCATTTTGCGGGAGATTTGCAAGTCATCAAAAATCTTATCGATCAGCATACGTGACTGATCCTGCGGCCCCAGCGAGACAAACGGTTCTCCGGCAAGATCCTGCGCTCTGATCACAGCTTTGCCGGATAAATGATGACCGGCCGGCAGAATGCACACGGCCTTTAATGTCTGGAGCGGAATGCTCTCAATCTCATCCCTGTCCCCCGGAATAAAACTGATGCCAAAATCCAGCTGATGGCTGGCAACCGCATCAATCAGACTGCGCGAGCGCATGCTCTGTAAGTGGAAGGCAATATTTGGCCTTTCGCGAGCATAATCCGCAACGATTTTCGGCAGAACGCGGCGGGCGATTGCCGGAAAAGCACCGAATGAAAGCGCACCCCATTTCTGCTCTCTCAAGGCTGCGGCAACACGTGAGACACGGTTAACGCCAGCAAACATGGCTTCAACCTCAACCAGCAAGGCTTCAGCTTCTCTGGTCGGGTGCAAGCGCTTGCCCTTGCGATCAAAAAGAGAAAATCCGCAATAAAATTCCAGCTGACTGAGCAACTGGCTGACGGCTGGTTGTGAGATGCACAACAGTTCAGCCGCTCTGCTGACACTGCCCATGGTCATGACGGCCTTAAACGCCTCAAGCTGCCTGATATACACCGCACCCTCTTTATAAGATTTTCTTATAATTATCGAAGAAAATAGTATTATTAATTATATGATATTGTCTATAGATTTTGGAAAAAGCATTTCGCGGCCATTCGTTTTTTGATGCCGATAATGAAAATGCGCAAACCAAAAAGGGGATTATTTATGGCTTCAAATTTATATGTCAGGCTTTCACTCGCAACGGCTCTGTCCGCACTTGCCTTGTCCATGCCCGCCCAAGCTGATCAGCTGGATGAGGTGAAAGCCAGAGGGAAACTCATCGTCGGCATTAAGAACGACTATGTTCCTTTTGGTTTTCTCACCAAGGATGATGAGCTCAAAGGCTTCGAAATTGATCTGGCTAAATATATCGCCGGAAAGATCGTCGGCTCAGAAACAGAAATCGAACTCGTTCCGGTTGTGGCTTCCAATCGTATTGAGCTGTTAAATGCCGGTCGTATTGATCTGATTTTAGCGACCCTCGGCGTCAATGCCGAACGCGCCAAAGTGATTGATTTCACCGAAGAATATTACAACATGGCAGGCATTGTTTTGTTGGCGCCCAAAGATACGACAATCACCAAATGGGAAGATATCCGCGGGCAAAAGCTCTGCGGAATGCAGGGCAATCTGTATAACCGCACTTTGACCGGCACCTATGGCGCGGAGACTGTGCTGCTGACCGGTACAGCTGATATGTTTAAAGCCTTTCAAAACGGACGTTGCAGCGCTGTTGCCTTTGACGGCCCTATTCTGCAGCAGAAATTATCCGATCCGGAATGGGGCGAAAAATACAAGATCGCACTGGATACGTTTAATTATATTCCGATTGCAGGCGGCGTACGTAAAAACGAACCGCGCTTTCTAGAAGAAGTGAATAAAGCCATTCTCTCCGCAGAAGCGGCAGGTTTGCTCGTCAAGGCAGAGGAAGCCTACAATATGGGTTCCAGCGACTATGTGAACAAACGCGCAGCAGATGCAAAAGCTGCCGGACACTAAGCTGCTCTGAGAACACAACCGGTTATCCTGCGCTGATAACCGGTCAATTCACCGGAAATAATCCATGATATTCGGTCTCGATTTTGAATGGCTGGCAGATCCGCTCTATCAGAGCTGGCTGTTTGAGGGCTTAAAAACCACACTGGCAATTACGGCTTTGGGTACAATTCTCATGCTGATGATCGGCATTGCCGGTGCTGCGATCATTCATTTTAACATCCCTGTCGCCAGACCTCTGACGATCATCATGATCGACTTATTCAGAAACACACCGCCGCTGGTGCAGTTGTTTTTCCTCTATTTCATGCTGTCGGATTTGGGCATGACCTATACGGATGCAGCTACCGGAGAACGGGTGCCGCTGCTGTCCGGTTTTGCCTGTGTCGTCATTTCGCTGGCGCTTTATAACGGCTCCATTGCCATTGAAATTATACGATCCGGCATCAGTTCCGTCCCCCGTCAGACCGTCGAAGGCGCGCTGAGCATGGGCTACAGCCGTTTGCAGATTTTCCGCTGGATTGAACTACCGATTGCGCTGCGGATGACTATTCCCAACATGACCAGCAATGTCGTGAGCCTCATCAAAACCTCGGCTCAGGCCGCCCTTGTTGCAGTTACCGATATTATGTTCTTTGCCACACAGATTACGCTGGAAACCTTTCTCAATCTCGAAGTAATGATTGTACTGTGGCTGATCTATCTGATCATCACCACCCTCGTCGTGCTGCTGGCTAAACAAATTGCAAAAGCTTTCGCAATCCCCGGTTTTGGCGCAGGAGCAATGCAATGAACAAAGATACAACATCTACTATTTTCGGATTTTTCGGGGTTATTATCGCGCTTCTTGCTGTGTTGTTTGTCACTTACGGGCAGACAAGTGGTGCTGCCATTCAGGTCCTGATTGATCGCTCTTCGCAATTGCTCACCGGCAGCGCAGGTTTCTCCGGTTTTGGCGGCGGTTTTTCCGCCAATGTTATCATCAGTATTTTCTCGATGATGATCGCGCTGATCGCAGGATTTTTCCTTGGCGGTGCTATGGTCTCCCCGAACAAAATGGCCAGAGCCTCCGCCATATTGATCATGAACCTGCTGCGCTCATCCCCGTGGCTCGTGGTGCTCTATGCCATGCTTTATTTGCTGCCGTTTCGCATGACAATTTTTGGGATCAGCATCTTTGTATCGCCGTTTCTGAAAGCCGTTATCGGTTTGTCTCTGCCGGTAACGGCCTATGTTGCGGAAGGTTTTCGCAACGGCATCCGCGCTGTGCCGGACGGGCAATGGGAATCTGCCCGTGCGCTCGGCTATCGCCGTAGTCAGATTTTACGCTCGATCATTCTGCCGCAGGCCTTGCCGATGATGTTGCCCAATCTCATGACCACCTATGCCATGCTGTTTATCGGCACGAGTCTGGTGGTCGTAACCGGTACGTCAGATGTGCTCTCCGTCGGCAAAACAGTCATTGCCAGTGACGGCGATGAATTTGCCACGGCAGTTTATCTCTACATTCTTCTCTTGTTTTTTCTCTTCGCCTATCCGCTGGCGACCTGGACGCGTGCCCTTGAGCGCCGCCTGATTAAAGGCAAATAATATGACCACACCATCGTCAGAACCAATCATCAAAGTTGCCGATATCTACAAAAACTACAGCTCTGTTGCAGTGCTGAAAGGCATTTCAATGGAGATTAAAAAGGGGCAAGTGGCCTGCATCATCGGCCCGTCCGGCTCAGGAAAATCAACCTTACTGCGTTGCCTGAATGCCCTTGTACCGATTGATCGCGGGACAATCCGTGTTGGAAATTTTCAGGTCGAGAATTTGCGTTCTGAGAAGGAGCTGGTTCCGTTGCGCCACAAGGTATCAATGGTATTCCAGCAATATAATCTGTTTCCGCATAAAACAGTGCTGCAAAACATCATGATGGCACCGGTACAGGTGCTGAAACATAATGCTCAGGATGTGCGCGAGCGGGCAGTCAAACTGCTTGCCAAGGTGCAGCTCTCCGGCAAGGAAAATGCTTATCCGGGGGAACTTTCAGGCGGCCAGCAGCAACGTGTCGCCATTGCCCGTGCCTTGGCCATGCAACCGGAAATCATCCTGTTTGATGAGGTCACTGCCGCGCTTGATCCGGAAATGGTGCAGGAAGTGCTCAATGTCATCCGCGATCTCGCGGCCGAGGGCATGACCTGCGTGCTCGTCACCCATGAAATGCGCTTTGCACAGGAAGTCGCTGATCAGGTGTTTTTCACCGATGGCGGTGTGATGGTTGAACATGGTGAACCGGAAACATTTTTCGGTCAGCCGCGCGATCCGCGCCTCCGGTCTTTCCTGTCCAAAGTGCTCTGATTTTATTCTCGGGAGGAATTTATGCAGACTTACAAAATTCTGGTACCGGATGCGCATCTGCGCGATCTGGCAGTGGAAAGTGCCGTTTCCGGTGACCGGTTTGAATATCTGATTTATGACGAAACCGACCCTGCTGCCATACCGGAGCAGCAATGGCGCGAATGCGACGGTATTCTGGTCTGGCACCGGATGCGCATCAGCCCGCAGACTGTTGCTCTGCTGGATAATTGCAAACTCATCGTCCGTGTCGGTGTTGGTTTTGACAATGTGGATATTGATGCCTGCCGCAAAGCCGGTATCGCTGTGTCCAATGTGCCGAATTACGGCACTACAGAGGTCGCGGATCATGCGATTGCGATGCTGCTTTATCTGACACGCGGGCTCGGCACTTATGAAAAACGTTTGAAAGCCGATCCGGTTAAAGGTTTTGTAGCAGAAGGTGCGCCTGTTGTGCGCCGTCTGCGCGGGCTGACATTCGGCGCGATTGGTCTTGGCCGTATCGGTACCGCAATTGCACGCCGCGCCGCGGCATTTGATATGAATATTGCCTATTATGATCCCTATCTGCCGGAAGGGCATGAACTGGGCATCGGCTTTAAACGTGTTCAGACACTGGAAGAACTGGTTGCTTCATCCGATATTGTCAGCCTTCATGTGCCGTTGTCGGATGAAACCCGCGCAATGATCAATGACACGCTGCTCGCTCAGTTTCGCGACAATGCGATTTTCCTCAATATTGCCCGTGGCGGCCTCGTCGATATTGACGCGCTGTATCGTGCATTGAAAAACGGGAAACTCGCCGCTGCCGGACTGGACGTACTGCCGGTTGAGCCGCCGGTCTCACCGCCTGCCCTGCTTGAAGCATGGCGTAAAGAAGAAGACTGGCTTGCAGGCCGTTTTATCGTCTCACCTCATGCCGCTTTCTAGTCCGAGGCCGGTTACATCGACATGCGCACATTCTCAGCTGAAATCATGCTGGATTTTCTTTTGCGCAAAAAAACCCGCAACAACGTCAATCCCGGTTGGGAACAATACAGCCGCTGACAGTCAGTGTGCTGAGGAGTGCGCCATAATGGCATTTCAAAAACTAAACGCCCCGTTTCTTAAACTGTCTGACGCTGCTTTGAATGCATGGCGCGCCATTCCGCCTGCCGTTGCCTCCGATTGCCTGAACCGCACACAGGCAATGAGTGCTGTTATCAAACCCGTTGCAACAGGCATCACACTTTGCGGGCAAGCC
>JAIRVW010000384.1 GCA_031253705.1 Brucellaceae bacterium | reverse complement strand
TTATTACAACCATAATATTGATACGTCTGAGGAATTTTACCCGCAGATTATCACCACCCGTACTTTCGCAGACCGGCTGGACACTTTGGATAATGTGCGCATGGCCGGTATCAATGTTTGCTCCGGTGGTATTCTCGGTATGGGGGAGAGTGAGCAGGATCGGGTCAATATGCTGGTGACGCTGGCCAATCTTGAGGAAGTGCCGCAAAGCGTACCGGTCAATATGCTGATCCCGATTGAAGGCTCCAAACTCGCCAATGCCAAGCCGGTGGATTCCATCGCTTTCATCCGAATTATCGCCTTAGCGCGGATTATGATGCCGACATCTCATGTGCGGCTTACCGCAGGGCGTAGCAATATGAGCGATGAAATGCAGGCGATGTGTTTCTTCGCCGGTGCCAATTCGATTTTCATCGGCGATGTGCTGTTGACTGCCGCCAATGCCGGTGATGACCGTGATGCGGATTTGTTGAAGCGTTTGGGCATGCAGGCTGAGACTGTGGCAGAGGAAAGCTGCGCATGCTGATGCAGCCTTACACCGCGATATTGCAACGGCTTGAAAGCAAAGGCCGGCTGCGCAGTCTCAACGTGCCGCAAGGCGCAGATTTCTCATCCAATGATTATCTGGCTTTGGCTGGTTCGGACTATTTGCGCAATATTGCCCGTGAGGCACTGGAGCGTGGTGTGCCGGTTGGCTCCGGTGGTTCGCGTCTGCTGCGCGGCAACCATCCGGAGCATGAAGCACTGGAGGTAGAAGCCGCTGCTTTTTTCAAGGCGCCGCAAGTCATGTATTTCACCAGCGGTTTTGATGCCAATCAGGCAGTGTTTGCAACGCTCCCCCAAGCGGGTGATCTGGTACTTTATGATGCGCTGGTGCATGCCAGTATTCATGCGGGGATGCAGGCAGGCAAAGCGAAGACACAAAGTATTCCCCATAATGATATTACGGCTTTTGAAACGGCGATCCGCAATTTTCGTGCGACAGAGAAAAGCGGTAATATCTGGCTGGCGGTTGAGAGCCTGTATTCTATGGATGGTGATTTTGCACCACTCACAGAACTGAGCGATTTGGCTGATCGCCATGGTTGTTTTCTTTATATTGACGAGGCACATGCGACCGGCGTGTTTGGCGCAGACGGGCGGGGCTTGGCGGCGGATTTGGCAGGACGGGACAATGTTCTGATCCTGCATACTTGCGGCAAGGCACTTGGTGCTTCCGGTGCACTGCTCTGCGCGGCAAAACCTTTGATTGATGTGCTGATTAATCGGGCGAGAGGCTTTATTTTCTCGACTGCGCCATCGCCTTTGCAGGCAGCGATTGTGCGTGGTAGTTTGAAGGCGTTGGCGGCAGAACCGCAGCGGCGTGAGAAGTTACACGCACTTATTCGCCATGCTGGGCAATATTTGCAGCCAAGTGGCTCGCAGATTATTCCCTATCTGATCGGCGATAATCAACGCGCCGTGGTAATGGCCAAAGCTATGCAAAATCATGGCTTTGATATCCGCGCCATTCGCCCGCCGACCGTACCGTTCGGCACGGCGCGGCTGCGCATTTCCATTACGCTAAATGTTGATGAGACACAGATCACCCGTATGGCTGAAGTGCTGAAACAGATTGCAAGTTCCCATGAATAATCCCGTATTTATTGTCAGCGGTACTGATACCGGTATCGGCAAAACCATCTTCAGCGCAGCGCTCACGCAAGCTTTGCAAGGCAGCTATTGGAAACCGGTGCAATCCGGTCTTGAGGAAGATACCGACAGCGAGACTGTGCGTCGTCTGGCACCGCATTGTCCTGTCCTGCCGGAGCAATGGCGTTTGCAATTACCTGCTTCACCGCATCTTTCCGCTGAGGCGGAGGGGGTGGAAATCGAACCCATAGCTCTGAATATTCCGCACTGCGACCGGCCGTTGGTGGTGGAAGGTGCAGGTGGCTTGATGGTGCCACTGACACGCAGCCAGACTTACCTTGATACTTTCACCCGCTGGCAGCTGCCGGTTATTCTCTGTGCCCGCACGCAGCTTGGCACAATCAATCATAGTCTGCTGTCATTGGAAGCACTGCGCAGCCGCAATATTCCGGTGCTCGGCGTGGCCTTTATAGGCCATGCGCATGAGGACAGTGAAGGGATCATTTGCGAGCTTGGCAATGTACGTCGCCTTGGGCGCCTGCCGGCCTTGGATGATCTGAACCCGCAGACATTGAAGCAAGCGTTTTCAGAGAATTTTAATCTGCATGATTTTGCCGGAGGTGCCCGATGAGCTATTCTTCATCGCCGGTCTGGCATCCGTTTACCCAGCATCTGCTGGAACGTGTTACGAAAAAGATTGCCCGTACCGAAGGCGCTTATCTGATCGATGAGGACGGGCGCAAAGTTCTGGATCTGATCTCGTCCTGGTGGGTAATTACCCATGGTCACCGCACGCCGCCGATTATGCAGGCAATTCGTGAAGCAACAGAACAATATGACCAGATCATTTTTGCGGAATATAGCCATGAACCGGCAGAGCAACTGGCACGGGAGCTGATCCGTATTGTGCCGCATGGTCTGTCTCATGTGTTTTACTCCGACAGTGGCTCAACTTGCGTGGAAGTGGCGCTGAAAATGGCGCTGGGCTATTTCCATAATCGCGGTGAACCACGCTCCAAAATTGCGGTGATGGCGGGTAGTTATCACGGCGACACAATCGGCACCATGTCTGCCGGTGAGCGCGGCGTGTTCAATGCGGCCTATGGTGCACTGCTTTATGATGTGGCGACCATTCCGTTTCCATCTGAGGGGCGTGAACAGGAAACACTGGATGCATTTGAGCGGTTGTGCCGTGGCGGGCAACTGGCAGCATTAATTGTCGAGCCGCTGGTGCTTGGCGCAGGCGGCATGAAAATCTATCCGGCTTTTGTTGTGCGACAGTTGAAAGCCATTGCAGAGGCGCATGGTGTTTTGCTGATCTGCGATGAAGTCATGACCGGCTGGGGACGCACCGGCACTTTATTCGCGAGCGAGCAGGCTGGTATCACGCCGGATATTCTGTGTCTTTCCAAAGGCATTACTGGCGGGGCATTGCCTTTGGCAGTGACGCTGTGTGTACCGGAAATATTTGAAGCACATCTCTCAACCGATCGCAGCCGCACTTTTTATCATTCAAGCTCCTATACGGCGAACCCGATTGCCTGTGCAGCTGGTTTGGCTAATTTGCAAATCTGGCGTGATGAGCCGGTTTTGCAACGCGTACAAAATTTGCAGGCCATGCAGAGCCGTGAACTGGCGCGTTTCAAAAATGACCCGCGTTTTGAGAATGTCCGGCAATGCGGAGCCATCACGGCTCTGGATGTTAAATCGCAAAGTAGCGGTTATCTCTCGAATGTGGCTTGGCGGCTGAAAGCGTTTTTCCGTGCGCATGATGTGCTGCTCCGGCCACTTGGCAATGTGCTGTATCTGATGCCGCCCTATTGTGTTACCGAGCAGGAATTGCAGCGCAGCTATCAGTTGATTGATGAGGCGGCGGACCTGCTACAAAGCGGCAAATTATGAGCGGCTCTTATCCGTCATCTATTATCGGTTTTGGTCATGCTGTGCCGAAGCGTCAGGTGTTCAACGCAGAGATTGAAGCCGGGCTTGGACTTGAGAGCGGTTGGATTGAACGCCGCACCGGCATCCGCAGCCGATATTGGGTTGAGGATGGTGAGACACTGACGGAGCTTGCAGCTGAGGCCGGACGCATGGCGCTGGCAAATGCTGGTATAGCTCAATCTGAAATCGGCATGGTGCTGCTGGCAACCTCAACGCCGGATCATCTTTTGCCGCCTTCCGCACCTTTGCTGGCACATAAATTAGGGCTGTCAGGTGCAGGTGCGGTTGATCTTGCCGGTGCCTGTTCCGGTTTTCTCTATGCGCTGGTGATGGGGGATGCATTGGTGCGTATACATGGAAAGGCTGTGTTGATTGTTGCGGCGAATATTCTCTCACGTCGTATCAACCGGCAGGAGCGGGCATCTGCCGTGATGTTTGGCGATGCGGCGGGGGCTGTTGTGCTGGCACCCTCCCGAGACGGGCTGTGCAGTCTGGTCAGTTCCACACTCACCAGTGATGGCAGTCATTATGATCTGATCGGCATTCCGGCAGGTGAAACATTGATGACCATGCGCGATGGCCGTAGCATGTTTGCGCAAGCGGTGAAGACCATGGCGGAATGCGGCAAAACAGTTTTTCAACAGGCAGATGTTGAACCAGCCGCGATTGGTCATTTTGTGCCGCATCAGGCCAATGCACGGATTTTTGATGCGGTGGGCGAACAGTTACAATTGAGCAATGCGGTGACTGCCCGCACGATCAGGGATTATGGCAACTCATCGGCAGCGACTATTCCGCTCAGCCTGTCTCTGGGGCAGAGTGCTTATCGTAAGGGTGATTTGATCCTGCTGACAGCCGCAGGCGCAGGCCTGACAGGTGGTGCGGCACTGCTCAATTACACGGGATAATTCGGTAAATTTTATAGCCTGATTGCCGTATCACTATTTCACAAGGCATGGCGCGGTTTCTTATTCTTGTCTCCGGTATGGAGGAATTGGAATGGTGAAGCAGCAGAAGCCTTTTGCGGGTATTACGGTGCTGGATTTTTCCCGCGTTTTGGCAGGGCCGTTTTGCTCTGCCATTCTGGCGGATCAGGGCGCACAGATCATTAAGGTTGAGCCGCCGCAGGGCGACGATCAGCGCTATATGGGCGCGGTGCGTAACAATCAGAGCATCAATTTTCAGCTGTTTAACCGCAATAAACGCAGCCTGAAACTCGACCTGCGTCAGCCGGAAGCTGTGAAGATCGCACAGGAACTGGCGCTGAAAGCCGATGTGGTGCTGGAAAATTTTCGCCCGGGTGTGGCAGACCGTTTGGGGATTGGTGCAGAACAGTTGCAGGCGCTGAAACCTGATCTGGTCTATTGCTCTGTTTCCGGCTTTGGTCAGCAGGGGCCGATGGCCGCTATGCCGAGTTATGATGTGGTGGCGCAGGCGCTGTCCGGCATGATGAGTGTGACCGGCGAGGCATCGGGTGCACCGACGCTCGTTGGCGACTCCATCGGTGATATTGTTTCCGGCATTTATGCCGCGCAGGCGATTTCTGCTGTCCTTTATCGTCGCTCGGTCACTGGGCAGGGCGCACGGATTGATGTGGCTATGTTCGATGCGCTGTTCAGTCTGCTGCCGACGGTTCTCGCTGGATGGCAGGGCAGCGGCAACCGGCCTGCGCGCTTCGGCAATCAGCATCCGCTGTCTGCACCGTTTGGTGCTTTTGCTGCATCGGATGCGCCTTTCATTCTCGCCGTGGCCAATAAGGCGCTGTTTGCCCGTCTTGCAGAGGCGCTGGGCAAGCCGCATCTGGCGGAAGATCCGCGCTTTGCCTCCGATCAGTTGCGCAGTCAGAACCGTGATGCTCTGCAGGCTGAGATCGAAGACTGGTCGCGGCACTACACTGCCGCCGAAGTGGTGGAGAAGCTCGGCAAGGCCGGTTTGCCGGTGTCAGAAATCTGGGCGGTGGATGAGGCCGCACAAAGCGCCCATGCGCAGCATCGCCAGTTATTGCATGAAGTTGAACACCCGCAATTGGGCAAGCTGCTGGTGCCGGAACAGCCGGTGCATTTCGACGGCTTGCCGCGCGGTGACATCCGCCAAGCACCGGAACTGGGCGCTGACGGCGCAGATATTCTGCGGGAATTTCTGAATATGGATGAGACACAGATCAGCGCGCTGACAAGCGCCGGTATCGTCTGATCATCCTTGTGATTTAAGGGACGGAGTAAGGGAATGGGACTACAGATTACGGATGCCGATCGCGCATTCGCAGCGGATGCACGCGCTTATTTGCGTGCCCATCTGCCGGAAGCGCTGGCCTATAAAGTCAGACACAATATTCGCCTGACTAAGGAAGATCTGACCGGCTGGCAGGAAGTGCTGGCAGCGCGCAACTGGTATGCAATCGGCTGGAGTAAAGAGATGGGCGGCGCCGGTCTGACACCGGTACAGCGCTATTTGTTTGAGCAGGAATATGGTGCGATTTGTGCACCGCATCCGTGTCAGTTCGGCATTGCTATGGCAGGGCCTGTTATTCACTCCTTTGGGAATGAGGAACAGCGGGCACGCTTTCTGCCGGATATCCGCGAGAACCGGACATTCTGGTGTCAGGGCTATTCCGAGCCGGGGGCAGGTTCTGATCTGGCTTCGCTGACAACTTCAGCCGTGCGTGACGGTGATCATTATGTGGTCAATGGTCAGAAAATCTGGACGACATGGGCGCAGTGGGCAGACTGGATTTTCTGTCTGGTACGGACGCACAAAGGCGAACGTCCGCAGCAGGGCATTTCCTTCCTGCTGATTGATATGCGCACTCCCGGTATTACAGTTCGCCCGATCCGTACACTGGATGGAGAAGCCGAGTTTAACGAGGTGTTTTTCAATGATGTGCGTGTGCCGGTTGAAAACCTGATCGGTACTGAGGGCGAAGGCTGGGGCTATGGCAAATATCTGCTCGAATATGAGCGCTTTTCCATGTCCGGTGCTGCGCGTTCCAAGCGTATTCTCGGTGAATTGAAAGAAGATGCCGCACGCCTTGGTGTAGCGAATGATCCGCTGTTGCAGGATCGCATGACGCGGATTGAAATCCAGCGTCTGGCGCTGGAGCATATGGAACTGAAACTCCTGTCGCAGAGTGAAGCGGGTGAAAATCCGGGCCCCGAAGCCTCGAAGCTTAAAATCCGCGGTACAGAAATTGCACAGGCATTGGCGCAATTACGGCTGGATATTTTTGGTGCGCAGGTGCTGCCTTACAGCGAAGAATTCCTTGATGGTGAGGCGGATGCGGAAAATCCGGCGGCTGCCGGTGCGGCTGCTGCATGGCTCAATTTGCGTAAGCTGACGATCTGGGGCGGGTCAAATGAAATTCAGCGCATGATCCTTGCCAAGCAGGTTCTGGGTTTAAGGTGAGGAGAGCGGATATGCAGAAAACATGTGAAGAAAAAGCAGACGAATTACGGATGCTGACGGATTTTGTGAGCCGCTTTGCTGCCGATCACACTCCGGAAAACGGTTTGCCGCAGACTGATCTCGATCTGTGGCCGCAGATTGCGGAAATGGGGCTGATTGGTCTTGCGCTGCCGGAAGCATCTGGTGGTGCGGAGCTGGGAGCAGAAGGTCTGGCAGCGGTGGCACAAGCTCTGGGAAGCGTTGCCTTGCCGGTGGATTTTGCCTGCGGTGCGGCTCTCACAGCAAGCTTGTTATGTGAAGCACAGAAGAGCAATCCGGATGTTGCGCCATTGCTGGAAAGTTTTCTTGCAAGCGAGATGCGCTTAGGCATTGCCGGTCAACTGGCAACAGCTGCGCAGGGCATCAAGTCTGCTAACCTGCCGGAACTGACCGGCAATGGCCTGGCATTCAACAAGCAACAGGTCTTGGGTGCGCGGGAACCGGACAAGCTTCTATGTCTGGTGCAACAAGGTGGTGGCGTTGCTTTGTGTCTGGTTTCTCCGGAAAAGGCGCAGTTCCGTCAATTATCAATGATTGACGGCCGGATGATGTGTGAAATCACGGCAGATATTGCACCGGCGAATATTCAGGTGCTGCTATCAGGTGCTGATGCACAGCAACGAATTGAGGCTTGTGTCGCAGATATTCTGATTGCGGTTGCCGCAGATAGTCTTGGCGCGATGGATAATCTTTACCGTCAAACGCTGGATTATATGCGGATGCGCAAGCAATTCGGCAAAGCGCTGGGTTCCTTCCAGACCATTCAGTTCCGTCTCGTGGATATGTCCGTGGCGCTGGATGAGGCCAAAGCTTTGGTGGAAGCCGCGGCGGAAGCGCAGGATAATGGTGCGGAAGATGCCCGTGCTCTGACCCTTGCCGCATGGGTGCAGACATTGTGGTCAGCCCGTCATATCGCGCAGGAAGCCGTTCAGCTTCACGGCGGTATTGGCATGACTGAAGAATGCGCGATTTCCCCGCTGGTCAAGCGCCTGCTGGTGAATGAACATAGTTTCGGTCAGGCAGAAGCCTATATGGCGGCCTATCGTCAGTTGGCTGCCTGAAACGCCTTACGTAAACAAGCGAGCAGAATATGCTCCGGCTCATTGAGATTGCGGGTGCCGCTGGTACCCGCAGTCAGATAAAAATGCGGCGCATCCGGCAAAGTATACTGTAACAAGGGTTTCGCGGAGTTGACATTGTCTGCGAGCGCCGCAGGGATAATTGTGCTATAGCCATTGCCCGCGAGTGTCAGGCATAATTGTAAAGACTGGGTTTCCAGCGCGGGTTGATACTCGGCCGCTTCCGGCATTTGCATCAAGGCATTACGGATACTGTCACCTGTCGCAGGTAAAGCAAGCGGCG
>JAIRVW010000332.1 GCA_031253705.1 Brucellaceae bacterium | reverse complement strand
GTAAGCTGGGTCACCAGCTGATCAACACTCCCGATTTCACCGTCAGCTCCGTCAATGAGATCTGTAACCTCATCATCATCCACGCCGAGATAGGCTGCGATAACTTTCGGATCATTCTGCACAAAATGCGGAGCGCCGTCAGAGATCTTTGTACCATATTCAAGCACGATCACATGATCGGAAATTTCCATAACCACGGACATATCATGCTCGATCAGCAGAATAGATGTGCCTGTATCCTTACAAATATCGAGCAGCAGCTTGTTCAGTTCCGCCGATTCACGCGGGTTAAGACCGGCCGCAGGCTCATCAAGACACAGCATTTCCGGATCGGTGCACATAGCGCGTGCAATTTCCAGACGACGCTGATCACCATAAGGCAGATCACCGGCCGGATCATCCGCACGATGGGTCAGATTAATTTTCTCAAGCCAGATGCGCGCCTTTTCAATCGCATCCTTCGCTGCCTTTTTATAGGCAGGGAAACCCAACAGGCCGAGGAAGGTAAAGCCGGAGGAAACCATCAGCGGATTATGCTGCGCCACCAGCAGATTTTCCAAAACAGTCAGACCTGTGAACAGACGAATGTTCTGGAATGTGCGGGCAACCTTGGCTTTCTTGGTGATCATGAAATCCGGCATCCGTTCCAGCAGGAACTTATCGCCATTGGTATGATGCATGGTCACCATGCCGCCTGTCGGCTTGTAAAAACCGGTCAGGCAGTTGAACACTGTGGTTTTTCCGGCGCCGTTTGGTCCGATCACCGCTGTGATCTCGCCACGCTTAACCTCAAAACTCAAGTCATTGATCGCGACCAGACCACCGAAGCGCATGGATAAATGCTCGACCTTCAGAATGGTTTCGGCGCTTTTTGTTTTTTCAGCAAGTGGAGAATTTGCCATTACTTTTGTCCCCGCCCTCAGCCATGTCCTTCCTTGGTAAAGGAGCCGGATACCAGCTTCCGCTCATTCAGGAAGGCGCTTGGTTCACGATGTCCGACGAAACCGCGCGGTTTCCAGACCATCACTACAACCATTGCCAGACCGAAGATCAGCATACGATAAAGTTCAGGCGTAAAGTTCGGCCCGAAGATGGCTTTGAGGAAGGAAAGCTCACGCAGAATTTCCGTACCGCCGATCATCACAATGGCAGCAATCGCAATCCCGATCAGAGAGCCCATACCGCCAAGCACCACGACAGCAAGAATAACTGCGGATTCAAGGAACACAAAGGATTCCGGGCTGACAAAGCCCTGACGCGCACCGAAGAACGCACCGGCAAAACCACCAAACATCGCGCCGGTCGCAAAGGCCGTCAGCTTTGTGGTCGTTGTGTTGATACCCAGCGCACGGCAGGCGATTTCGTCTTCACGAAGCGCTTCCCATGCACGGCCGATCGGCATACGGCGCAGACGGATTGTGACCCATGCGGTCAGAAGCGCCAGCAGCAGAATGACGTAATAGAGGAAGATTTTATAATGGGCTGCAGAAAATTGCAGACCGAATGTGGCCGCAAAACCATCAGGTCCGGCTTTGAACGGAATGCCGAAGAATGTTGCTTTCGCAATGCCCGACACGCCAAAGGTACCCTTTGTCACTGCCGTCCAGTTTATTAGCACAAGTCTGATAATTTCCCCGAAAGCCAGCGTCACAATCGCCAGATAGTCACCGCGCAAACGCAGCACCGGAAAGCCGAGAATAATCCCCCAGAAGGCCGCAAGAATACCGGCGACCGGCAACAGCGTCCAGAAAGACAGGCCGAAATAGGAGGACAGAAGGGCGTAGGAGTAAGCACCCACGGCGTAGAAAGCCACGTAGCCCAGATCCAGCAGGCCGGCGAGACCGACAACAATATTCAGCCCCCATGCCAGCATGATGTAAATGAGAATCTGAATACCAAAATTATCCACCCATTTCAGAGAACCCTGAAAACCGAGTGTCGCGACAATCAGCACCGGATAGATAAACAGAAACAGGATAGCCAGTTTCGAGAAATTCTTACGGAAGAATGAGACCTGCTCGTCTGCCACTGCATGTTTCTCTGCTTTGCTGCGTTTGGCCATATAAGGCACCAGAAACGCACGGTGCAGAAAACGGCCGACACCCGACAATGCGACAAGTGTAAACAACAAGCCCCAACGCTGGATCAGTACCAGTTCATTATTGATATTCTGTTCGGTTTTAAAACCGACAATCAGAATGAACAGGCCGAAGGCGAGGATTGCAGCAATAATACCTTCGCGGATACCGGCTGCGAAATCCGAAGGCGCCGCTTTCGGTGCACTGACAGAAGAAGTCTGAAAAGTATTGGCCATGTTACACCTTTTCAACTTCTGGACGGCCGAGAATGCCGGAAGGCATGAAAATCAGCACAATCGCAAGGATTGAGAATGCAGCAACATCTTTATAATCGATCGAGAAATAGGCAGACCAGAGCGCTTCGATCAGGCCGATCAGCAAGCCGCCGATCATTGCACCCGGCAGAGAGCCGATGCCGCCGAGAACCGCTGCGGTAAATGCCTTAACGCCCGGAATAAAGCCGTC
>JAIRVW010000230.1 GCA_031253705.1 Brucellaceae bacterium | reverse complement strand
GCCTCACCGGCAGCCATACCGAGCGAGCCGCCCATGAAGCCGAAATCCTGCACAGTGGCAACGATCGGCAGACCGTCAATCGTACCCAGCGCATTGATGATGCAATCATCCTGCTGCGTGCGGTTACGATAGTCTTTCAGACGATCAATATATTTCTTTTCGTCTCGGAATTTCAGCGGATCTGCAACAACCTTCGGGCTTTCCAGAGTCTCATATTTGCCTTCGTCAAAGAAGAAACGCAGGCGGTCTTTGGCCGGAATGCGCATATGATGACCGGAAGCAGGGATCACCCACTGGTTGCTTTCCAGATCTTTGTGAAACACCATTTCACCGGTTGACGGGTCCTTGATCCAGAGATTCTCCTGCATATCCCGACGCCCCAGCATGGAGTTGAGCTTCGGACGGACATAATTCGTAATCCAGTTCATATGGGCTTTCCGTTGTTTTTAGAGCATTTCCGGTTTTGATAAAATCAAAGGAAATGCCCTATCTCTTTGTTTGTACGCATTTCCTGACGCAAAACCGGTTCCCGTTTTTGCTGGAAATGCTCTTAATCTTAGGTGTCTTTGTGTCTTTAAACATAAATTGCATAAAACACAAAGAAAGCCGCAAATTTGCGGCACTCTGTTAATTGTCTATTTTACGCTGCTTATTGGGCAGGAGCAAGGCGGGCCTTGCGAACACCTGATGCAAGTTCACTGACAACAGCCGATGCAGCAGCAACAGGATCGCCCTGAACCTTGTCATTGGCGTCCAGTGTACCGGCAATCGCGGCCACAATGGCAGAACCGACAACCACGCCGTCAGCCGATGCACCGATGGCTTTTGCCTGTTCGCCTGAGCGGACACCAAAGCCCACGCAAACCGGCAGGTCTGTGTGGCTTTTGATGCGGGCAACCGCTTCACTGACCTGTGCAGTATCTGCCAGCGCCGAACCGGTAATCCCGTTCATTGACACGTAATAAACAAAGCCGGAAGTGTTTTCGAGCACTTTCGGCAGGCGTTTTTCGTCTGTTGTCGGTGTGGCCAGCCGAATGAAATTAATGCCTGCTTTAATCGCCGGAATGCACAGTTCTTCATCCATTTCCGGCGGCAGATCGACAACAATCAGACCGTCAATGCCGGCTTCCAGCGCATCTTTGATGAAACGCTCAACACCGTAAATATAGATCGGGTTGTAATAGCCCATCAGCACGATCGGTGTTGTATCATCAGAGGCGCGGAAATCACGCACCATCTGCAGAGCTTTTGGCAGAGTCTGGCCTGCATGCAGTGCACGTAATGCAGCGGCCTGAATGGCCGGGCCGTCGGCCATCGGGTCAGAGAATGCCATACCGATTTCAATCACATCCGCACCGGCTTTCGGCAGCGCTTTCATGATTTCAACAGATGTTGCGTAATCAGGATCACCGCCCATGAAATAAGTGACCAGCGCAGGGCGTCCCTCAGCGCGAAGTGCCGCAAATTTCTCATCCATACGTTTTGTCATAATTTTCCTCGTGGCAGTGTGCGTGTCAGATAGTCAGCAACAGGCAATCCTGCCATAGCCGTTTCCATCCATGCCCTGCGTTCAAAATCAATAATACCGAGTTCCCAGACACAAGCCATCAGGCGGGGTGCGGCAGGTGTAAATTGTGCTGTCCCTGTGAGATCCGAGCGCCACAGATGATGTGTGCAAATACCGCCTTCAACCCATTGATGCAGCAGCAGCCACAGGCCCTCTTCACCTTCATGAAGAATAGCAAAACCGGCATCGCGCAGCGGCAATGATCCGAAATCACCGGCAGCGGAAGCAATCTGCTGCTTTGCTGCGGTAATTTTATCTTCAGACATTGTTTCAGCTTTGGCGCTGATAAGGCTGAGTTTAATTTTTGCGGAGCCGCAGGCAATGATCTCCCCGAACCATGCGGCACGGGGATTGTAAAGATCAGTGCAACTCGGGGTCGGGGTGGTCATAAATTACATTTCCATGCCGAGAATTTCGCCGACAGTATGCACGTCCTTATCGCCGCGACCGGAGAGATTGACGATCATGATCTGATCCTGATCCATTTCCGGTGCCAGCTTCAGAGCCTGTGCAATGGCATGGGAAGATTCCAGTGCCGGAATAATGCCTTCCGTACGGGTGGTGATCTGGAAAGCTTCGAGCGCTTCGTCATCCATAACCGGTACATAATTCACGCGGCCGGTATCTTTCAGCCATGAATGTTCAGGGCCGACACCCGGATAGTCGAGACCGGCAGAAACCGAGTGACCTTCAAGAATCTGGCCGTCTTCATTCTGCAGTAAGTAAGTGCGGTTGCCATGTAACACACCCGGATTGCCTGCGGTCATGGAAGCGCAATGCTTGTCACCGTCCAGACCAAGGCCACCGGCTTCAACACCGTAGATTTTGACCGATGTATCATCAAGGAACGGGTGGAACAGGCCGATCGCATTGGAACCGCCGCCAACGGCCGCAATGATCGCATCCGGCAGACGACCTTCACGTTCCAGCATCTGTTCACGGGCTTCAGTGCCGATTACCGCCTGAAAATCACGTACCATTTCCGGATAAGGATGCGGGCCGGCAGCTGTACCGATCAGGTAATAGGTGTCTTCCACATTGGTGACCCAGTCACGCAGTGCTTCATTCATCGCGTCTTTCAGCGTGCCGTTACCGGCGGTCACGGCATTGACCTTGGCGCCGAGCAGTTTCATACGGAACACGTTTGGCTTCTGGCGTTCTACGTCAGTTGCCCCCATATAGACCACGCATGGCAGGCCGAAACGTGCAGCAACGGTGGCCGATGCCACGCCATGCTGACCCGCGCCGGTTTCCGCGATGATGCGGGTTTTGCCCATGCGCTTGGCAAGCAGGATCTGGCCGAGGCAGTTATTGATTTTGTGGCTGCCGGTATGGTTCAGGTCTTCGCGTTTGAAATAAATCTTCGCGCCGCCCTTGCCGCCTTTGGCTGCTGCCTGTTCACGCACATAGCGGGTCAGACCTTCAGCATAATAGAGCTTGGAAGGGCGACCGGCATAATGGGTGGAAAGTGCCTGTAACTCGGCTTTGAATTCAGGATCTTCCTTGGCTGCATCATAGGCAGCCTGCAGATCGAGGATCAGCGGCATCAGGGTTTCAGCAACGAAACGCCCGCCGTAAATACCAAACATGCCGTCTTCATTCGGCCCGGTTTTGAAAGAATTGAGCTCGCTCGACATGAGATATGCTTCCGATCTTTGATTCAAATGAATGCCTGATGAGGCAGTCTTATTTCGTATTGCTTGCTTCACGCACGGCGGCAAAAAACGCATCAATCAGTTTAATGTCTTTTTTGCCCGGCTCGCTTTCAACACCTGATGAAATGTCGATAGCAAAGCTGCCTGTTTTGGCAAGAGCCACATTAATATTTTCTGCGTTCAGACCGCCTGAAAGCATGTAATTGCCCAGATCCTGCCGTGCATTCAGGAGGTTCCAGTCAAAAGAGATACCATTACCGCCCGGCAGTTCTGAACCCTTTGGCGCCTTCGCGTCAAACAGAAAACGGTCTGCAATGCCCTGATAGGGCGCAACCGCATCAAAATCGCTGTTCTCGCGGATGGAAAAGGCCTTCATTACCGGCAGGCCGTAGCGCTGCTTAACCTCAGTCACCCGTTCCGGTGTTTCATTGCCGTGCAATTGCAAAATGTCGGGCTGCAGCACAGCGACGATCTCATCAAGCTGCGCATCATCGGCATTCACAGTCACGGCAACGATTTTCGCTTTGCCACGGGCAACAGTTGCGAGTTCTGCGGCCTGTGCAGGCTCAACATGGCGCGGGCTTTTCGGAAAAAAGATAAAACCGATATGGCTGGCACCGTTTTTCAGCACGGTTTCCACGGCTTCCGGCGTTTTCAGGCCGCAGATTTTAACTTCGATAGCGGAGGAGGACATTTGCTTAATTTCAGACTGTTTATTGAATAGATATGTAGTTTAGAGCGCATTCCGAAAAGTGTGAAGCGGTTTTCGGGATAAAAAGCTGCAGGGACAGCTTAATCCGCCACTGAGGTAAAGGAAACCGCATGGAGCGCACTGCCATGCCGTTTGAGCCATACCCGTGATGTTGGTGTATCAGGGCAGAGTCTGGTGCAGAGCGCCCAGAAATCCGGCCCGTGATTCATTTCGATCAGATGGGCAACTTCATGAGCAACCAGATAATTGATCACCTCTGCCGGTGCCATCATGATACGCCATGAGAAAGCCAGATCACCTTTAGATGTGCAGGAGCCCCAGCGACTGGTTGTGTCTTTAAAGCGCACAGACGTCGCCGGTTTGCCGATGCGTCCCGTATGCACCAGCACCAGCCCGTTAATATCGAGCCTGGCCAGCTTTTTGAGATAATCGGCAATCCGCCGCCCCATATGCTGGGCATCGCCATGCACAATCAGTATGGCCTGACCGTTTTCATCGTAATCCTGCCGTGTGGTGCCGCGCTTTGCCGGTTCATGCACAATCCGGTGCGCAATGCCGCGAATATGGATGGTGCTGCCGTCCATAAACGGCACAGTGACCGGCACTTTGGAAATTTGTGCTTCAATCCAGCCGTGATGGCGGGCGATAAACAGATCAAGTTCGCGCTCCGGCAGGCGTGGCGGAACGGTTACACGGATGGCTTTGCCGCCGGTTTCAATACGCAGGGTCAGTCTTTTAGCGCGTGGATTTTCCCAGACACTCAGCGGCAGATTGCGTCCGGCAACGGGATAAGTCCGCTCGGCACGCAGTGCTTTCGGAGCAGGCTGTTTTTTCGCTGCTTTTTTGAGCGGAGGTTTGCGGAATAAGGACAGGATCATGCCAAGACTATAGGTGATTCGCTCTTAGAACTATAAGAAAGGCGCATCTGCTGATGCGCCTCTGAAATGGTGTGTAGATACGCCGCTGATTACAGCTCAATCACATCATCTTTCTATGTGTTTTTGCGGCGCTCAGCCATGAAGCGTTCGAATTCTTCACGGTCGCGGGCGCGACGCAGTTCACGAATATGCGCTTCAAATTCAGAGCGGGCTTCATCAAGTTTACGGCGTTCTTCATCAAGGCGCTTCAATTCAGCATCTCGCCAGTCATCAAAAGCGCTGTTGCCGGTTGATTGCATACCGCCGGTGAAGCGGGAAAAATCCTGCCCCTTGCGGCGGCACTTGCCGACAAAATCATCAGTCGCCTGATTGATATCACGTTTCACGCCGGGCAGGCGGTCGCCCCAGAGAATATACGCCAGCATGGCAAGACCAAGCGGCCAGAAAAAGACAAAGCCTAAGACCATCAGAGCAATTGTTGCCGGTGTCCAGGCTGGGCGGATCAATGCGGATGTGTTCATGTGTTGGCTCCGTAAAACGGTTTGATGATCTGAAGTAATCATCAATCGCTAAAATACGTGGTGTACACGGAGCGAAAATTCAAGAAAAACCCCACAAAATCGGTGTTTTCGCGGGGTTGGTAGATAGGTTTTACCGGCGTTACAGAACTGATTTTTAAACTTTTTCAAAGAGTTGAAAATCAGCGATATTTTGACAAATATTCTGATCCGGCAACGATCAGACCGGCAATCAGTGCCCAGAATGCGGAGCCGATGCCAAGGATCGTGATGCCGGAAGCAGTGACGGCAAAGGTAACAATCGCGGCAAACCGTTCATGCTCGTTTTTCAGCGCAAGTGACAGGGCATTGATGAAGGGGCCGATCAGCCCCAGACCGGCAATCAGCATAATCAGTGCCGGTGGCAGCACGGCAAAGACTGCAACCAGAGATGCACCGAAAATCGCAAATATCAGATAGCACAGCGCATAGAACGGGCCGGTGAGCCAACGCTGTTTCGGATCAGGATGGGCATCATGGCCGGTGCAGATTGCGGCTGAAATCGCTGCCATATTGCTGGTATGTGCCCCGAACGGAGCGGAGATCAGCGAGACAAGGCCGGTTACCTGCAGACAGGCTGCCGTCGGCGGTTCATACCCCGCGGCACGTAGCACAGCAAAACCGGGCAGGTTCTGGGATGCCATGGTCACCAGATAAAGCGGCAGCGCCAGCCCGATCATCGCAGACAGGGAGAATTCCGGTATGATCATCGTCAGCGTAGAGAGTTCCGGTGTCGGCAGATTATTGGCACGGCCAAGCAGCAGTGCAAAAATTACGCCACCGATCAGCACGCTGATGACAGCCATAGCCGGATTAAACAGGCGGATGATCAGAAACAGCGCAATCAGTGGCAGTACCAGCATTGGGTCAAGCGACAGGGTCTTGGCGGCATTGATGACAAAGCTCGACAAAACACCAGCCAGCATTCCGGAAGCGATGGAAGCCGGAATCCGCTCAACAAATTTTGCCACCGGTTTGATCAGGCCGGTGATGATAATCGCAAGTGCGGTAACGATAAAAGCGCCGACGGCTTCCTGCATAGTAAAGCCGATACTGGCGCCGATCAGCGCCAGCCCCGGTGTTGACCATGCGGCAATGATCGGGATGCGGTAGCGCCAGCTGAGATAGCCGGATGAGACGGCGAGCGCCAGTGATATGGCGGTAACCCAGCTCGCTGTCTCGGCCTGTGTTGCGCCAAGTGCTGTGGCTGCCGCAATAATCAGCGCCAGAGTGCCGCCAAACCCGACAAAAGCCGCAACCGCAGCCGATGCTACTACTGAAAACCGCATGAACCCCTCCCGATTATTGCAGGCTTTTTCTTGTTATATCTGCGCGATCATGGCTTCAACTGTTCGTGTCAGCAAATCAAGATCCTGTGGGCGGGAAAGGCGGTGATCACCGTCGCGGATTAATGTCAGTGTTACATTATCAACCGGCAGATGCTCGACGAGGCGCAGCGCATGGGCATAAGGTACATCAGGGTCTTCCATGCCTTGCAGAATATGCACGGGGCAGCCGGTTTCGATAATACCGTTGAGCACCTGATTTGTACGTCCGTCCTCGAGCAGGTTTTTGGTGTAGATATAAGGCTGCGGTGAATATTCTGACGGCTCTTCCATATAGCCTTTTGTTGCGAGCTGGTTCTTCTGATCTTCTGTCAGCGCCGGTTCCACCAGAGCTTGCGTGAAGTCCGGTGCGGGGGCAAGCAGGATCAGACCGGCAGGTTTTTCTCCGGCTTTGATGAGTTCCTGCGCCATACGTAAGGCAATCCAGCCGCCCATGGAGGAGCCGATCAGGATTTGCGGGTCGGTTGTGAAAGCACGGTAAGCGGCAAGGCTCTGTTCCAGCCAGAGCGAGATTGTACCGTCTTTGAATTCACCGCCGGATTCGCCGTGGCCGGAATAATCGAAACGCAGTATCGGATGGTTATGCACTTCCGCCCATTGATCGAGATGTTGGGCTTTGCCGCCGAGCATGTCGGAGCAATAACCGCCGAGCCAGACAAGACCGGGGGCTTTTTCACCTGTTCTGTGACGCAGGGCGATTGCGGTGCCGTTGACATCAAGAAACTGCGGGGCCTGACCGGTCATGGGATACTCCTGATTATGCATATAATTTGCATGCTTGTGATGAAACATTGCTGTCACAAGCTATAAACTTGAAATTGCGCGAGGCAATGCTCATTTTAAAAGCAGGCACAAAGATGCCGATTTGTGCCGATGCTCATCAAACTGTGACCGGAACCACCTTTTAAGCCGGTTTTAAAGGCATTTTACTGCATTGATATTGCTCCGAGGGGGGTGATTTGCATTTCAAAAGATGCTATTGACTTGCGCGCTGCATGATGCGCCGTGGATTGGCTGACGATGCAGTTGCGGTATTGATTGTCCGTATCGGGACATGAATGCACCGTATATGTTTAATAATTCGAGGAGAATACGACCATTCGCCGACCGTTCAGAGCGACGCCGGTCCAGAAAGACGGACCGCGCTCCAACCGAGATATCCGGGTTCCCCGGGTTCAGCTTATTGACGCCGAAGGCCAGAACCATGGCACAGTGACGATTCAGGAAGCCATTGCACTCGCTGAAGAAGCGGGTCTGGATCTTGTTGAGATTGTTCCTAATGCGGAGCCGCCGGTCTGTAAGATCGTTGATCTTGGCAAGCTGAAATATCAAAACCAGAAAAAAGCTGCCGAAGCGCGTAAGAAGCAAAAGACGGTTGAGATCAAAGAACTCAAAATGCGTCCGAATATCGACGATCACGATTACGAAGTGAAGTTGAAGGCTGCAGGACGTTTCTTTGAAGACGGAGATAAGGTCAAAGTTACTTTGCGTTTCCGTGGCCGTGAAATGGCGCATCAGGAACTTGGCATGAAGCTGTTGCAGCGTGTTAAGGAAGATACTGCGGAAATCGCCAAGGTTGAAGCAGAGCCTAAGCTTGAAGGCCGTCAGATGATGATGGTTCTTGCTCCGCGCTGATAAGCGCTGGTGCATATTGCGCTGATAAGCAAAACAGTTTGGTTTTTGCAAAATGAAATGGCCGCCTACGGGCGGCTTTTTATTTAGACTCTTTAGAGTTGCTTTTTACTGTGTTTATGCGTATTGAAGCGCTGTTCAAACCGACCGGCAGGGCATGCCGTGGCGGTTTTGTATGCTTTTCGGGCTTTGGTCGGCCTGAAAGTAAAATCGAGTCTTTGTCCGATGCAGACAAAGCGTCTTGAAAATAAGACCCGGAGTGCAGCGCACGAAGGGGATTTAAACAAGAGGCGTGGCGTATCGCAGATATGACAGGGATTATAATTAAGGAGTAGCAAAATGCCCAAGATGAAGACCAAATCTGCTGCCAAGAAACGGTTCAAAATCACCGGTACTGGTAAAGTGATGGCTGCTGCCGCCGGCAAGCGTCACGGTATGATCAA
>JAIRVW010000152.1 GCA_031253705.1 Brucellaceae bacterium | reverse complement strand
CAGCTTCGCATAGAGCTGAAAGTTTCAAAAACAGAGCGCCCGCAAGCCAGAAGGTAAGCAGGCGCTCTTTCTTGGTTTAATAAGCAGTTTCAAAATGTGTGGTAACCGGTTTACTACTGAGCCAGTTTGCTACTGAGATTGCGCCATTCAACAAGCAGAGCAATTTCCCTGACAGGAAAAAAGACTGCTCTGATACAGGTTCCGGCAGTGACCGGAGGGAGATAGCCTGATGCGTGACAGAACAACTTTGAATCTCGTACCATTTGTCAGTGTTGACCACATGATGAAGCTGGTTCTGAAAATCGGTATTGAAGATTTTCTCAAAGAACTCTGCGCCTATGTGGAAGAAGATTTCCTGCGCTGGGAAAAATTCGATAAAACCCCGCGCGTTGCCTCGCATTCCCATGATGGCGTGATTGAGCTGATGCCGACCAGTGACGGTACACTCTACGGCTTTAAATATGTCAACGGCCATCCGAAGAACATGAAAGACGGTCTGCAGACTGTTGCGGCTTTCGGCATGCTGTCTGATGTGGATACCGGTTATCCGGTTTTGCTCACAGAAATGACCATTCTGACAGCGCTGCGCACCGCTGCGACTTCCGCTGTTGTTGCCAAATATCTGGCACCGGAAAATGCGCAGACCATGGCGATCATCGGCAATGGCGCGCAGTCCGAGTTTCAGGCGCTGGCATTCAAGGCGCTGCTCGGTGTGAAATCGCTTCGTCTCTATGATATCGATCCGTCGGCGACTGCAAAGTGCAAGCAGAACCTCGCAGGTTTCGGCTTTGAAATCACCACCTGCACCAGTGCGGAAGATGCAGCGCAGGGCGCCCAGATCATCACCACTGTGACCGCAGACAAGCAGAATGCAACCATTCTGACCGACAACATGATCGGCAGCGGCATTCACATCAACGGCGTTGGCGGTGACTGCCCGGGCAAGACCGAAATGCACAAAGACATTCTGCTGCGCTCCGATATCTTTGTTGAATATCCGCCGCAGACCCGCATTGAAGGTGAAATCCAGCAGCTTGATGCCGATCATCCGGTCATCGAAATGTGGCAGGTGATGAATGGTACTGTTCCGGGTCGCCGCGATCAGAACCAGATCACATTGTTCGATTCCGTTGGCTTTGCGACTGAAGATTTCTCGGCACTGCGCTATGTGCATGACAAGCTGAAATCAACCGGCCTGTTTGAAAATCTTGATCTGCTGGCAGATCCGGATGAGCCGCGCGACCTGTTTGGTATGCTGCTGCGCTGTGAAAAGAAGCTCGCTGAAGAAGCTGCTGCTTAATTCATAATGCTATTTAAAAAAAACGGGCAGGGTAACTCCTGCCCGTTTTTGTTTGTAGCTGTTGTAACGGCTTGTATACTGGACATCACCGGAGCAAGGGAGTAATTGCCGGTTATGGCTCTGCATCTTGTAAAACTCTGTGTGGGATGTGATTCCCTTGAAGATCTGGCAGCGTGGATTGATTTCCGCCTTGAGGAATGCCGTGCAAACGGTGTTGTGCCGGAACAGTTTCATACAACGCGAATGGTCCCGAAGCGTCAGGCGGAATTGCTTGACGGTGGTTCACTCTATTGGGTGATCAAGGGCAATATTCAGGCGCGCCAGCGCTTGCTGGAAGTGCGTACATTTACCGGTGAGGACGGGATTGGCCGTTGTCATCTGGTGCTGGAGCCGAAAGTCATTCCGACGATCTGGCAGCCACGCAGAGCGTTTCAGGGCTGGCGTTATATTGCAGATGAAGAAGTGCCGCAGGATGACAGGGCGGGTGCCGGTGGCGGCATGCAGGCTTTGCCTGTGGAACTGCGCCGCGAACTGGCGGCGCTGGGTCTTATTTAAAGCATTTCCAGCAAAAGTGCGAAGCGGTTTTGCGTCGGATAATGCGTAAAACAAACAATTACAGCTTATTCTTAACGCAGTTTAAGACGGATTGCTGTGCGTCCGTTGATATTGCCTGTTGCAACACGCACGGATGCTTCCGGCAGACTGATGCGGCGGCTGCGCTGAGCATTGCAGACCAGCAGGCCGACAAACTCGCGGGTATTAAGTGAGGCGCCGTCAGCGCGCAGATCGGCAAGACGTGCTGCGGCACTGCGTAAAGCATGCACGCTAAGCAAAGTGGTTTTGCCCGATTTTTGGTGGTCGGATTCAACCGGATCAACATTGGTGAAACCGAACAGGTTGAGCATATTCGACATTGTAAACCCTTTACACAATACTCATTGGGTTTGCAGATGGTCTGCCAGACTGATGACAGGCTGAACACAAAGCTTGTCATCTCGGATATTACGCTGCGTCAGAGCATGGCCGGCTGTTACCGGAATAATACGAAATGCTCTGCCGCTTTTTCGAAAGGCGTAACCGCGATACACTTTACGGTTACGCTTTAAACAGATGCCTTATCGGGCAATTGCATAGCAGCTGAATTTTTTCTTTTTGAGGGCATCACAAGCATCCCATGCAGCTGTTTTGGTTTCAAAACCAACGAAGCGAGCGCGGTAGAAAGTGTTGTTACCCTTGTTGAAAGTTTCAGTCATTGGCGAGGTGGCGCGCAAGGTGCTGCCAGCCTGCTGAGCGGCTTTGTTCAGCATTTCCTGCGCCTGATTTTCGCTTGGCAG
>JAIRVW010000147.1 GCA_031253705.1 Brucellaceae bacterium | reverse complement strand
CGGTGAGGCAGTGCAGGCGGAAGCAGCTAAAAATGCTGTGCCAGTAACTCTGGAACTCGGTGGTAAATCTCCGCAAATCGTGTTCGCCGATGCGGATATTGAGCGCGCATTGCCGTTTGTGGTCAATGCAGGTATTCAGAATGCAGGCCAGACCTGTTCTGCTTCCTCGCGTATTCTGGTGCAGCGCGAAGTCTATGAACAGGTTATCGCCGGTATGAGTGAGCGCTACCGTGCCCTTAAAGTCGGCGCGGCGGAAGCTGATCTGTCGCTGGGGCCTGTTGTTTCCGCCCGTCAGAAAGCCATTATTGAAGATTATCTGAAACTGGCAGAACAAGACGGTTTGCAGATTGCCGCGCAAGGTGAACTGGCTGCTGATGTGCCGGAAAATGGTGCCTATGTGCGCCCGACTTTGCTGCGTGATGTGCCATCGCAACACCGTTTGGCACAGGAAGAAATTTTCGGCCCCGTACAGGTGATTATGCCGTTTGATACGGAAGCAGAGGCGATCGCTCTGGCCAACAGCACCCCTTACGGGCTGGTTTGCGGTGTCTGGACAAAAGACGGCGCGCGGCAGTTGCGTATGGCGCATGCGGTGCAGGCCGGACAGGTGTTTATCAATAATTACGGTGCAGGCGGCGGTATTGAACTGCCTTTCGGCGGGGTGAAGCGTTCCGGCCACGGTCGTGAAAAAGGGTTCGAGGCGCTTTATGGTTTTGCCTCATTGAAAACCATTTCTGTCTATCACGGCTGATCCGCAAAATTCGCATGGGAGAATATAATTCAATGACTGGTTCGCTTGATAAGAAAACCGCGATTATTACCGGTGCAGGCTCTGGTTTCGGCGAGGCTATGGCGCGTAAATTTGTGCAGGAAGGCGCGAATGTTGTGGTGGTCGACCGCGATGCTGCGGGTGCAAAACGTGTGGCTGGTGAACTGGGAGTACATGCTCTGGCGGTTGAGGCCGATATTGCATCGGAAAGCGGTGTGGCGGAAGCCGTACGGCAGGCAATTATGCAATTCGGGCGGGTGGATATTGTCATCAATAATGCTGGCATCGGACATAAGCCACAACCGGCGGAAAATGTGCAACCGGATGAATTCGACCGTATTGTCGGGGTGAATATTCGCGGCATTTATCTGATGAGCCGCGCTTTGATCCCGCATTTTAAAGACAATGGCGGCGGTGTTATTCTCAATATTGCATCTACTGGTGCTGCGCGCCCGCGGCCTAACCTCACATGGTATAATGCGACCAAGGGCTGGGTCGTCTCTGCCACTAAAGCGCTGGCAATTGAACTGGCATCAGAGAATATCCGCGTCAATGCGCTCAATCCGGTTGCCGGTGAAACCCCGTTGCTCACGACATTTATGGGCGAGGATACGGAAGAAATCCGTCAAAAGTTCCGCGCTTCCATTCCGCTCGGCCGCTTGCTGAAACCGGAAGATCTGGCAGAAAGCGCTGCGTTCCTGTGCTCACCGGCAGCCAGTATGATTACCGGCGTTGCATTGGATGTGGATGGCGGCCGTTCAATCTAAAATGACTGACCGAATAGTGATAACTATTTGAATGATCAGCAGCTCACGATAAAGTCGGCCAGCTCTATTCCGGTAATTCCTGAGCAACATCAGGATGTGATAAATAAGGGGACAGGCAATGCGATATAAATATTTGACCGGACAGCTCATGCTGGCAGCAATGACGGGGATTGCTGTGGTGGCGACGAGCGGTTCAGGGCTGGCAAAAGATACATTGGCTATCGGCGAAGTGCTGGAGCCTCCGGGCATGGACCCGACAGCAAATGCTGCGGCTTCTATCCGCCGGCTGACCTATAATAATCTCTATGAAGGTCTGGTGCGTATTGATGAAGAGGGCGCTGTTAAGCCGAACCTCGCGGAAAGCTGGACGATTTCTTCGGATAATCTGAGCTATACATTCAAGCTGCGTCAGGGCGTGAAATTTCATAATGGCACGTCATTTGATTGTTCCGTGGTGAAATTTACCTATGACCGCGCTATGGCACCGGATTCCACCAATGCGCAGAAGGCATTGTTTGCGCCGATCGAAAAAACCGAATGTCCTGATCCGGCGACCGCGGTTGTGACACTGAAACACCCTTCCTCCACCTTCCTGTTTGGTATGGGCTGGGGCGATGCGGTGATGATGGCACCGGATACAATTGCCACCAACAAGACCAATCCGGTTGGCACAGGGCCGTTCAAATTCAAACGCTGGCTGCAGGGTGACCGCATTGAGTTCGAGCGCAATCCTGATTATTGGGGCGAGCCTGCAAAACTCTCTGCGATCACTTTCCGCTTCATCAGCGATCCGTCAGCGGCTGCCGCTGCGGTTATGGCCGGTGATGTTGATGCTTTCCCTGAATTTCCGGCACCGGAGCTGATCAGCCGCCTGCAAAGTGATGAACGTCTTTCTGTGGAAATCGGCTCGACGGCTGGCAAAGTGATTATGTCACTTAACAACGCACGCAAGCCGTTTGATGATGTGCGGGTGCGCCGCGCGCTTGCCCATGCCATCGACCGCAATGTCGTGCAGGAAGCGATCACCACTGGTCTCGCCAAGACCATCGGTGCCCATTACACACCGGCTGAACCGGGTTATGTCGATCTGAGCGATACCTATCCTTATGATGTGGCGAAAGCTAAGGAATTGCTGGCAGAAGCCGGTGTGCCTGCCGGTACTTCAATTACTATCATGTTGCCGCCGCCAGCCTATGCACGTCGTGGCGGTGAGGTAATTGCGGCGATGCTGGCAGAAGTTGGCATTGAGGTGAAGCTGGTGCCGGTTGAGTTCGCGCAATGGCTGGATCAGGTCTTTGCCCGCAGCGATTTCGACGCGACAATCATCGCGCATGTGGAAACCCGCGATCTTGATATCTATGCGCGGGATAAATACTACTTCAACTATAACAGCCCTGAATATAAGGCGATCTACAAGCAGTTCGCAGAAGCGACAGACGACAAGCAACAGCTTGAACTGCTCGGCCAGTTGCAGCGCAAACTCGCTGAAGACGAGCCGAATGTGTTTCTCTATGCCCTGCCGAAAATCGGCGTCTGGGATAAGCAGCTCAAAGGTATGTGGAAAAATCAGACCATTCCGGCCAATGACCTGACCAGTGTGTACTGGGCAGACTAATCCTGTTGATGCTGAAATGAATATTGAAGGAGGCCGCATTTGCTGCGTTATTTTACAGGGCGTCTGATCTCTCTGATCCTGACGACGCTGGCGGCCTCAGTCATTGTTTTCCTGCTGATGCAGGTGCTTCCGGGTGATCCGGCAGCGATTATGCTCGGTATTAATGCGCAAGCAGATACTTTGGCTGCTTTGCAAAAACAACTCGGTCTCGATGCGCCGCTGATTGTGCGTTATTTTAACTGGATTACCGGTTTTCCGGTTGGTGATTTCGGCACCAGCTATACCTATTCCGTGCCGATCCGTGAGCTGATCGGGCCGCGTTTGCAGGTGACTTTGCCGCTGGCAGTGCTGGCGATGATCCTCTCGGTGGTGATTGCTATTCCTCTTGGCGTGATTGCCGCTTCAAAGCGCGGCAGTGCGACCGATGTGGTGGGGATGGGCGTTGCACAGATCGGTGTGGCGATCCCGAATTTCTGGCTCGGCCTGTTGCTGATCTTGTTTTTCGCCCTTACGCTTGGCTGGTTTCCGGCTTCCGGTTTTGCCGGTTGGGAAAATGGTCTGTGGGCAGGCACCCGCTCGCTGATCCTTCCAGCCGTAGCGCTGGCCTTGCCGCTGGCTGCAATTCTGGCGCGCGTTACCCGTTCTGCTGTGCTTGAAACCCTGAGCGAGGATTTTGTGCGCACAGCCCGCGCCAAAGGCTTGAGCCGCAATGCAGCTTTGTGGAAACACGCGACGCCCAATGCCCTGATCCCTGTGGTGACGATCTTAGGCTTGCAATTTTCGTTCCTGCTGGCCGGTACGATCATCATCGAAAACGTGTTCAATTTACCGGGTCTTGGCCGTCTGATTTTCCAGTCGATTGCACAGCGCGATCTGGTCACGGTGCAGTCGCTGGTGACCTTGCTGGCAGCCAGTGTGATTGCGGTGAATTTTCTGGTTGATATGGCCTATGGTTTTCTTGATCCGCGCCTGTCTACAGGAGTGCGGGCATGAGCATAGCAGAGAACTTCTCCCGTCGCAGCCGTATGGTCTTGCTGTCTTTCGGACTGAGCCGCAGTCTGTTGATTGGCACAATAATTACCGGATTTCTGATCGGACTGGCCGTGCTGTCACTGGTCTGGACACCTTACAGCCCCACGGGCATGAACATCCTGCGCAAATTGCAGGGGCCGTCGATGCAGCATTGGCTGGGCACCGATGCGCTTGGCCGTGATGTGCTGTCGATGGTCATGGTCGGTGCGCGCAACTCTTTGTCGGTGGCTTTAATTGCCGTTGCGGTTGGTATGGGGCTTGGTGTGCCGCTCGGCGCCTATGCGGCTGCACGCGGTGGTATGATTGACGGTTTTGTCATGCGCATGACTGATCTGGCTTTTGCTTTTCCGGCACTGCTGACAGCCGTGATTATCACTGCTGTATTCGGCCCCGGTGCGGTTAATGCGATGATAGCCATCGGTATTTTCAATATTCCGGTTTTCGCCCGTATTACCCGTGGCGCCTCAATGGGACTGTGGAAGCGCGATTATGTGCTGGCAGCCCGCTGTGCGGGGCGCGGGGATGTGGCGATTACGCTGGATCACATTCTGCCGAATATCGGTCATGTGCTGATCGTGCAGGCGACCATTCAGTTTGCCTTGGCGATCGTGGCTGAAGCCGGCCTGTCCTATGTCGGTCTTGGCACGCAGCCGCCGATGCCAAGTTGGGGCAAGATGCTCAATGATGCGCAGACCTATATTTATGATGCGCCGCATCTGGCAATTTTTCCGGGGCTGGCCATTACCTTTGCGGTTCTCGGACTGAATATGCTGGGGGATGGTCTGCGTGATATACTCGACCCGCGTGTCAGGAGAGAGAGATGACCACACCGCTTCTCGAAATCCGTGATCTGGGCGTGCATTTGCAGGCCGGAGGCAAGCAAGCCGAAATTCTGTCCGGCATTACGCTGACACTAAACCGCGGCGAGCGTCTGGGTATCGTCGGGGAATCCGGATCCGGCAAATCCATCACCGCATTGGCTGTCATGGGACTGCTACCACATCGTATGGGATTGAGCGGAACCCTGCGTTTTGACGGGCAGGATCTGACGACGATTACTGAGGCTGCTCATTGCACCATGCGTGGCCGGCAGATGGCGATGATATTTCAGGAGCCGATGACGGCACTGAATCCGATCAAAACCATCGGTGCGCAGATCAGTGAAGGCCGTCGCCTGCATCTGAAAGAAAGCCGTGCCGATGCTGATAAGACAGCACGGCGTTTGCTGGATCGTGTCGGCCTTGCTGCCCCGCGTTTTGATCTGGAGCTTTATCCGCATCAATTATCCGGCGGTCAGCGCCAGCGTGTGATGATTGCCATGGCACTGGCCTGCGAGCCGGAATTGCTGATTGCTGATGAGCCGACCACGGCGCTGGACGTCACCGTGCAGGCGCAAATTCTCGATCTGCTGGATGAGCTGATTGACGAGAGCGGAACAGCACTGTTGTTGATTACCCATGATCTTGGCGTGGTCTCGGAAATGACGGATCGTATTGCGGTGATGTATGCAGGGCGCGTGGTCGAAACCGGCGATACGCAGGATGTTTTCCGCTATATGGCGCATCCCTATGCGCGCGGACTTTTCGCAGCCTCGCCGCATAGTCTGGCAATGCGGCCAAAATCAAAAAATTCGGATAAACGCCAGCGTCTGACCACGATTGCCGGTGTGGTGCCCGATCCGTTCAGTCGTTTGCCGCAATGCGGCTTTGCTGACCGCTGCCGTTTTGCGCAGGCCGATTGCCGTGCCACAGTGCCGCCGTTAGGCAATACGGATTTTCTCGACGTGGCGCATCGGGTCGCCTGTTTTCATCCGCTGACAGATGAGGTGATGGTATGACCGCTCTTCTGGAAGTGCGTGATCTGGTGCGTGATTATACGCTGCCAAAACAGTCTTTGCTTTCCAAACCACAAAATTTGCGGGTGCTGCATGGTGTCAGCCTCAGCCTGAAGCAGGGTGAAAGTCTCGGCATTGTCGGCGAGTCCGGCTCAGGTAAATCCACACTGGCGCGTTCAGTGATGGGGCTGGAAAAACCGCAATCCGGCAGTGTGACGATCAATGGCAAGGATATTTACAGTCTGGGGCGGGCGGAGCTGAAAGCCGCGCGCAAGGAGTTTCAGGCGATTTTTCAGGACCCTTACGGCTCGCTTGATCCGCGCCATTCCGTGCGTCGTATTCTGGCAGAGCCGGTGGTGTCACTGGAAGGTGCAACGACAGCGGAAAGCCGCGAGGAGCGTATCCGTCAGGTGCTGGAGGCGGTTGGTCTGCCTGCAGCAGCCGCGGATAAATATCCGCATGAATTTTCCGGCGGTCAGCGCCAGCGTATTGCGATTGCCCGCGCATTAATCACGCGCCCGAAGCTGATTGTTGCTGATGAACCGGTCTCAGCACTGGATGTTTCCATTCAGGCGCAGGTGCTCAATCTGATGATGGATTTGCAGGAGCAATTCGGTCTGTCTTATCTGTTTATCAGCCACGACCTTGGTGTGATGCGGGTGATTACAGACCGTGTGGCGGTGATCCATCTCGGCAGAATTGTCGAGGAAGGGCCGACCAATGAGGTCTTTGATAATCCGCAACATCCCTACACACAAGCATTGGTGAATGCTGTGCCAAAGCCGTTTTCCGGTCGCCGTAAAATGCGGGTGAAAGCACCGGTCTGATGATGAAAAACTGAATGTCTGTCTGACCATAAAAACCCGCCAAGAGGTTCGCGTCAGACAGGGAAATGGGAGCAGAAATGTCTGAGCTTGCTGATTTAAGCGCTGTCGAAATGGTTGCCGGTTATAAGGCTGGTACTTTGTCGCCGGTGGAAGTGGCAGAAGCGGTGATCGACCGGATTGAGCGCTGCGAACCGCAGCTTCATGCCATGTGGGCTTTTGAGCCGGAAGCGGCGCTGGCCGCGGCAACCCTGTCGGAAGGTCGCTGGAAGCGGAAAGAAGAGCGCGGGCCGATTGACGGCGTGCCGCTGACAATCAAAGAAAACATTGCCACCAAAGGTTTGCCGGTGCCGCTTGGCTGTGCGGCAATAGCGCTTAATCCGGCTGTGCGTGATGCGCCGCCTGCTGCCCGTTCCCGCGAGAGCGGCGGTATTATTTTGGGCAAAACGACCATGCCCGATCTCGGCATGTTGTCTTCCGGCCTGTCCAGTTTCCACGAACTGGCACGCAATCCGTGGGATATTGCCACCAATCCCGGCGGCTCCAGTGCTGGGGCGGGAACAGCTGCCGCTGCCGGTTACGGCCCTCTGCATATCGGTACGGATATTGGCGGTTCCATTCGTCTGCCTGCGGGCTGGTGCGGCGTGGTCGGGCTTAAACCCTCTTTCGGACGTATCCCGATTGACCCGCCTTTTATCGGGCGTGTTGCAGGACCGATGACACGCACTGTGGCGGATACCGCATTGTATATGTCGGTGTTGTCCAAGCCGGATCGTCGTGATCCGATGAGCCTGCCTTACAGCCCTGTTGACTGGATGAAACTGGAACGCGATGTCAAAGGTCTTCGTATCGGCCTGTGGCTGGATGCCGGTTTTGGCTCTGCCGTTGAACTTGAGGTCCAAGCGGCGGTAGAAGCCGCAGCAAAAGCCTTCGCCAATGCCGGTGCGATTGTAGAGGAGGTGCCTAGCTATCTCACCCGTGAGATGATTGACGGGCTGGATCATTTCTGGCGTGTGCGCTCATGGGGTGACATCTCTAAAATGACGCCGGATAATCAGGCAAAAATCCTGCCTTATATTTATCAGTGGGCAGAAGGCGGCAAGGATTTGAACGGTGCGCAGGTCTATCAGGGCTTTGCGCAGATTGAGGCCATGCGCAATGCTGCTCTGGCGGCGATCAGTTCTTATGATTTTATCATTTCGCCGACAGCGCCGATGCCGACCTATCCGGCAGAGTGGGCGTCACCGCTCAATGATCCGCAGCGTCCTTTTGAGCATATCGCTTTCACGGTTGCCATGAATATGTCGGAACAACCTGCTGTCTCTGTTAATTGCGGCTATACTGAAAAAGGCTTGCCGATCGGTTTGCAGATTATCGGCCAGCGTTTTGATGATCTGGGCGTATTACAGCTTGCTCGTGCCTATGAGCAGTTGCGTCCGCAGCAACGGCCTTGGCCAAAGTTCTAAGCATTATTTGAAGGAGAATAGCAGGGGCAATCGGAATAATTCTGCCGTTCAGGGGAGGGCGGCAGAACAGCATGCAGTATCGGTTCCAGCTTATGGAGAAATGCAGTCATGTCATATCCGCCACTCTCATTACATATGCCCGGCACGTTGCGGGGAGAAAGTGCTCCGCCGCCTAATCCGCATCTGCGATTTGCGCGTGCGGGTGAAATGCGCCGCCCGCCGGTTGATGCTGACCCTTATGAAATGCATGATCTGGCCTATAATCTGGTGCGTGTGCTGGATGACAATGGTGAAGCCAAAGGCGAATGGATACCGGATCTGACACCGGAGCAATTGCGCCATGGCTTGCGCTCCATGCTGAAAACCCGTGCCTATGACCGGCGTATGATGCGGATGCAACGGCAGGGGCAAACCTCGTTCTATATGCAATGTACCGGTGAAGAAGCGATTGCCTGTGCATTCCAGATGGTGATGCAAAAAGGGGATATGAACTTCCCGACCTATCGCCAGCAGGGCTTGCTGATTGCGCAGGACTGGTCACTGACCGATATGATGTGTCAGGTGCTTTCCAATGAAAAAGATCATTTAAAAGGCCGGCAGCTGCCGATTTTCTATTCTGTGCCGGAGGCCGGATTTTTCTCTATTTCCGGCAATCTGGGGACACAATTTGTGCAGGCCGTTGGCTGGGCCATGGCTTCGGCTATGCGTGGCGATAATAAAATTGCTGCCGGATGGATCGGTGACGGTTCAACTGCTGAGAGCGATTTTCATGCGGCACTGGTATTTGCTTCCGTGTATCGCCCGCCGGTGGTGCTGAACATCGTCAATAATCAATGGGCGATTTCATCACCGCAATCTGTTGCCGGTGGCGAAAATATCAGTTTTGCCTCGCGCGCTCATGGATTTGCCATTCCTGCTTTGCGGGTGGACGGCAATGATTATCTGGCGGTTTATGCGGCCTCCGCTTGGGCGGCAGAACGTGCACGGCGCAATCTCGGGCCGACACTGATTGAGTGGGTGACTTACCGTGTAGCGCCGCATTCCACCTCGGATGATCCGAGTAAATATCGCGCCAAGGAGGAAGAGCATAGCTGGCCGCTGGGTGATCCGGTAGAGCGGTTGAAACAGCACCTGATCCGCAAGGGAGAATGGAGTGAGGAGCGTAATGTGCAGCTGCTCGCCGGTATTGATGCGGAGATCAATGATGCCGCCCGTGAGGCTCTGAAATACGGCACTTTGCATGAAGGGCCGAAGGCCAGTCCGGCAACGATGTTTGAGGATGTCTATAAGGACATGCCGCAACATTTGCGCGAACAGCGCCAGCAGATGGGGTATTGATCATGCCAAAGCGGACAATGATTGAAGCCATTCGTGAAGCGATGGATGTGATGATGGAGCGCGACGACAAGGTGGTCGTGTTCGGTCAGGATGTCGGCTTTTTCGGCGGGGTGTTTCGCTGCACCGAAGGTCTGCAGCGTAAATATGGTGCGGCGCGTTGTTTTGATACGCCGATTTCGGAATCCGGCATTGTCGGGGTTGCTGTCGGTATGGGGGCTTATGGCTTGCGCCCTGTCGTGGAAATCCAGTTCGCGGATTATGTCTATCCGGCCTATGACCAGATTGTCTCGGAAGCTGCTCGTCTGCGGTTTCGTTCTGCCGGTGATTATACCGCGCCGATGGTGATCCGTATGCCCTGCGGCGGGGGTATTTTCGGAGCGCAGACCCATAGTCAGAGCCCTGAAGCGGTGTTTACGCATGTCGCCGGACTGCAGACGATTATTCCGTCCAATCCGTATGATGCCAAAGGTCTGCTGATCTCGGCAATTGAAAACGATGATCCGGTGATCTTTCTGGAGCCGAAACGGCTGTATAACGGGCCTTTCAATGGTCACTATGATCAGCCGGTGGTGCCGTGGTCAAAACATGAGCTGAGTGAAACACCGGAAGGCTATTATTCCATTCCGATCGGTAAAGCTGCAATCCGCAGGCAGGGTTCAGCCGTTACTGTGCTGGCCTATGGCACGATGGTCTATGTGGCGGAGGCTGCGGTCGCAGAAACCGGTATTGATGCGGAAGTGATTGATCTGCGTTCACTGGTGCCGCTGGATATTGATACGATAACGGCGTCTGTAGCCAAAACCGGACGTTGTGTGATTGTCCATGAAGCCACCCGTCTTTCCGGTTTCGGCACGCAATTGGCGGCAGAGGTGCAGGAGCGCTGTTTCTATCATCTTGAAGCGCCGATCCTGCGCGTGACCGGCTGGGATACCCCTTACCCGCATGCTCATGAATGGGATTATTTCCCGGGGCCGGAACGGGTCGGGCGGGCACTTTTGCAGGTAATGGAGGCATAAATGGTGAAAAAGATCATTAAAATGCCGGATATCGGCGAAGGTGTTGCCGAGGCTGAAATTGTCGAATGGCATGTCAAAGTTGGTGATGTCATCTCGGAAGATCAGGTGCTGGCGGCTGTTATGACGGACAAGGCAACGGTGGAAGTGCCATCGCCGGTGGCAGGCACAATTGTGCAGACAGGCCCCGAAGCCGGAACCGTAATGGCTGTTGGTGCCATGCTGGTTGAGATTGAAGTGGAAGGCACGAGTGCTGATGATGTATTGCCGCATCAGGCCATGCAGACATCCGTCGTGCCTGAAAGACAGGTTCCCGCACAAGCAGTTCCGGAAATGCCGGTTTTGACGCCGGTTCAGTCCGTTTCGTCAACCATTCACCATGACAAGCCGCTTGCATCTCCTGCGGTCAGGGCATTGGCACGGGAACTGGGAATTGATCTCTCCCATGTCAAAGGCAGTGGCCCCGCAGGGCGCATCACCCGCGATGATCTTGATCATTTCACGGCCAGCGGCGGCAGTCCCCAGAACGCAACCTATCAGCGGCGTGATGGTACAGAGCAGATCAAAATCACCGGACTACGCCGTAAAATATCCGAGCGCATGGCCAAATCCTCCCGTGAAGTGGCACATTTTTCCTATGTGGAGGAGGTCGATGTCACTGATCTGGAAATTCTGCGCAGCACGCTCAATGCAAGCCATGCAGAACGGCGCGGCAAGCTGACGGTCTTGCCGTTCATTCTCCGTGCGCTGGTCGTGGCATTGCGGGACTTTCCGCAGATGAATGCGCTTTATGATGAGGAAGCGCAGGTGCTGACCCGCCATCAGGCTGCCCACATCGGGATGGCAACACAAACACCAACCGGATTGATGGTGCCGGTACTGCATCATGCGGAAGTGATGGATCTCTGGGCAATGGCTGCAGAAATCACACGGCTTGCCGGTGCCGCGCGCGAAGGTGTGGCGAAGCGCGAAGAGCTCTCCGGCTCCACGATTACCGTCACCAGCCTCGGTGATCTTGGCGGGCTGGTGACAACGCCGGTGATCAATCAGCCGGAAGTGGCAATTATCGGCGTCAACCGCATCGCGATACGCCCGCAATGGCAGAATAATCAGTTTGTGCCGCGCAAGATGATGAACCTGTCATCCTCTTTCGATCACCGGATGGTTGATGGTTATGAAGCCGCCGCTTTTATCCGCCGCATCAGGCAATTGCTTGAAGTTCCCGCAACACTTTTCATTGAGGTGTGAGATGGAAGATATTGCAACACATGTGCTGATTATTGGTGGCGGACCCGCCGGTTATGTTGCTGCCATTCGTGCCGGACAGCTTGGACTGCCGGTGATCCTGGTGGAGAAGGAACAGCTGGGCGGTACCTGTTTGAATATTGGTTGTATTCCTTCCAAAGCGCTGATCCATGCGGCTGATGCCTATCACCATGCGCTTGGTCAGCAATCCGGCTCTGCGCTGGGTTTGCGCGTGGGAGACGTATCGCTGGACTGGGGTAAGACGCTTAACTGGAAAAATGCCATTGTAAGACGGCTGACCGGTGGCGTTGAGGGTCTGCTGAAGAAGCACAAGGTCACGGTGCTGAAAGGCACGGCAGAGATTACGGACGGCAAAACTGTTGTGGTGTATGGTAAGGTCGGCACAACCCGTATCCGCACCAAACATCTGGTTCTGGCAACCGGTTCGCAGCCGATGCAGATCGGCGCTTTGCCTTTCGGCGGCAATGTTATTTCTTCAACGGATGCGCTGGCGCTGGAACAGGTGCCGAAACGGCTGGCGGTGATTGGTGCCGGTTATATCGGTATGGAACTGAGCACGGCTTTTGCCAAGCTCGGCTCACAGGTGACGATTATTGAAGCGGCCGATCGTATCCTGCCGCTTTGGGATGCGGAGCTGACCATGCCGGTGCGCAAGCGACTGACCGCGCTGGGCGTTACCGTCATGACGCGCAGTGAGGCGCGGGGTCTTAATGCAGACGGGCAGTCTCTGCTGGTGCATGAACATGGCAATGGCACGCCGGTGGTGGTGGAAGCGGATAAGTTTCTGGTCGCTGTCGGGCGCCGTCCGAATATCAAAGGTTTCGGGCTGGAAAGTCTTGATCTGGCAATGAACGGTGCTTTCATCCGCATTGATAAGCATTGCGCGACATCCATGCTTAATGTCTGGGCAATCGGTGATGTGACGGGTGAGCCGATGCTGGCACATCGGGCGATGGCGCAAGGCACGATGCTGGCAGAACATCTCGCCGGACAGAAATCTGCTTTTGAAGAGCCGGTTATTCCGTCTGTCTGTTTCACTGATCCCGAGGTGGTGAGTGTCGGCCTGTTGCCGGATCAGGCGAAATTACAGGGCTATGATATTGTCACCGGCAGTTTTCCGTTTATGGCCAATGGCCGCGCTATGACCCAGCAGGATGAGACGGGCTTTGTCCGTATCATTGCGCGGGCAGATAATCATCTGGTGCTGGGTATTCAGGCCGTCGGCCATGACGTATCCGAGCTGGTCAATGGTTTCGCTCTGGCATTGGAAATGGGCACTGTGCTGGAGGATGTGGCGCAAACCATTCATGCGCATCCGACACGCGGTGAAGCCTTTCAGGAGGCGGCCTTCACGGCGCTTGGCCGCAATCTGCATAGTTAAAATTATGGCGGGCTTTGCCGTGGCAGAACCCGCCATATCATGATTGTTATTTCGGCAGTTTAGCGATGAAATAGTCTTTCAACCGGTCAATATCCGTCTGAGACCAGCTGACATTGGTCACCTCTACCCATGCGTCGATATAATGCTGCGGTGCATAGACATGGCCGTGGCCGATTGGCGTGGTGGTGGCCAGCATCAGATCAATACCCAGTTGCAACATGCTGACTACCGGATACCATTTCAGCTGCGGTGACACATCTGGCCCGCGTGGTGCTTTCATCCAGTCCGGCT
>JAIRVW010000119.1 GCA_031253705.1 Brucellaceae bacterium | reverse complement strand
ATGCATGTCGGGCGTGGTTCAAAAATCAAGAAAAGGCGTTAATAGACAAGATTTACTTGCCTGTTAACGCGCTGGTTTTAACGGAAGCTGCTGACTGTTACCGAGCGTTTGTGCTGATAAGCAAAGCGCAGCAGCACCAGTGCGGCAATAATAATCCACGGCACCAGCAGAATATTCAGCATCTGCCAGCCGAAATATTGCAGCAGGCCGCCGGCGCTGAATGAGCAGGCAAGACCGACAATAAAAATGGTCAGATCGTTGGTGGCCTGAGCACGGCCTTTTTCGGCAGCGGTATAGGTGGTCGTCAGCAGGGTTGTGCCGCCGATATAGAGGAAGTTCCAGCCGATACCGAGCATGATCAGGGCGCTGGCAAAAGAGGTGAAACCGGTGCCGGTCAGCGCCAGCGCCACATGGGCACCAAAGAGCGCCAGACCGGTCAGCATAATCCGCATCACGCCGAAACGCGCGATCAGCGAGCCGGTAAAAAAGGATGGCAGGAACATGCCGAGCACATGCAGCTGAATGACGGTTGAGGCAACGGATAAATCATGATGATGGTGATCCATGGCAATCGGCGTGGCAGTCATAGCCAAAATCATAATGCCATAGCCTGTGACTGCTGCAAAAAGCGCCACCAGATAGGCCGGTTGCGAAACGATCTGCCACCATGTGCGGCCGCTTTGTTCGGTTTTGGCAATCGTTGCCGGTTCCGGACTGCGCAGCCTGCTTAACAGGACTGCAGCGATGAGGGACACAAATGCGAGCATCAGGAAAGACGCCATATAAGGCGGGATCATCAGCTCTTTGCCGCCGCGTGCCAGTACAGGGCCTGCTAAGGCTGCAAAAACACCGCCGCCGAGCACGAGAGAGATAGCGCGGGAGCGGAAAGCCTCATCGGCGATCTCACCCGCTGCAAAACGATAGAATTGTGCAAAGGCCTGATAAGCGCCGATCAGGAATGTACCGGCTGACAAGAGCAGCAGAGATGATTGCCACAATCCGAAAGCAGCCAGTAAACCACCGGTAACACCGAGAACTGCCCCAAGAATAAAGCCTGCTTTACGGCCGACGCGCGACATCCACAGTGAGGCAGGCAGCATGGCAATGGCGGTGCCCAGAAACATGGAGGCGACTGGCATTGTCGCCAGCTCCGGACGGGATGCGACCTGTTTGCCTGCAAGACCGCCGATGGTCATGACCATGACGGATGCTGTCTGAAACAGCGCCTGTGCCGTTGCCAGCAGAAAAACCTGCCGGTGCATTGTTCCGCCCGCCATTTACAGACCCCTTCGGTATTATCAAACATTCAAAAGCTTGTTTGAGCGTTTAAGCGATGATAAGAACAGCGTCAATGACAAATGCTAAAACATATCTGCTGGAACAACTGGCCGAACTGGCGCGCGTGCTCGGGCATGCACACCGGCTGGATTTGCTTGAACATATTGCGCAAGGGGAGCGTTCCGTTGAAAGACTGGCGGAGCTGACCAGCCTGTCGGTAGCCAATACCTCTGCCCATTTGCAGCAATTACGTCGCGGCGGTTTTGTGAACACGCGCCGTGACGGCAAACGGGTATTGTACCGTCTGGGAGACGGGCCGGTTCTCAACCTTCTGTCTGCCTTGCGATTTTTTGCCGAGCGTAACAAAGCAGAGGTACGTGAGCTGGTATCCGATTATTTCGACAATCTGGACAGGCTTGAGCCGGTATCGCGGCAGGAGCTGCTTAATCGTCTGAAAGATGACAGCGTTACACTGCTTGATGTGCGGCCGGATGATGAATTTGCGCTCGGTCATTTGCCGGGTGCCGTGAATATTCCGCTGGAGGTGCTGGAGCAGCGCCTGAGCGAGCTTCCGAAGGATACGGAAATTATTGCCTATTGCCGCGGGCCCTATTGCGTCCTGTCTTTTGAGGCTGTGGCTGCTTTGCGCAATAAAGGCTACCGGATTCGCAGGCTGGAAGACGGCTTTCCGGAGTGGAAAGCGGCCGGATTGGCTGTGGAAGCAAGTTATTGAAAATAAAATAAAATTTACCGGCGTGTTATGAAACTGCTTTTGGAGCATCATATATAATGGTAAGTTGCGTAATCAGCGCCATATTTTTATTATCAGGTAAAAATATAATGTAGTATGCGCTATATTATTAATATAATAATATTTAATAATTGACAGATTAGGATTTACTAACCTCTAATATATTCTCGTATCACAATATGGGAATGGTAGGTTCTTATGTCCTTGTTTTCCGAAGAATTAAAATCTGAACATTCACTGATTAGCAGATCACTGGCAACTCCGGCGCTCCGGTCAGACCAGTGGTTGTCCGTTTTGTCGATGGCACGCGACTGGGTCGCCGGTAATACCAGGATTCATGCAGACCTCAGCTCTGCTTTAGACCAGCTGAATTCCATTGAGCGTTTTTTTGCCTATCCGGGCGCAGCTTTGCTGGATCGCCTGCGGGCGCGTCTGACTGATGATGACGCAAAGGGTTTTCTGCGTGTGGCGCAGAATATCTCCACCACGGTTATCTCGCAGAAATATATGGCGGATACCAATGCGTGGGATGCTTCCGACGCAGAAGAAAGCGCACCGGCCGAGCGTCTGCCGCAGGCTATTAATCATGTAGCGAATAAGCCGTATTTTGAAGTGCTGAGCATTGTGCCGCATATGACGTCACGCTGGCAGCATATTGTGCAGGAAATCCGCGCGATCCGCCGTCCTGAAGATGAATTTGTTTATGAAACCGTTGTTGTCGGTAACACGGAAGATGCGCTGACGGCGCTACTGTTGAACCCGTCAATCGCGGCTGTTGTGATGTATGAGGGCTTTTCGGCGAAAGCTGCAGAAGCCAATCCGCTGCTCGATGCCATCGCGGAAGTTGCCAATTTCAGCAATATTAAAGACGAAAGCGCGCTGGCACTCAGCACAGCGCAGGCGATTAAGAAAGTGCGCCCTGAGCTCGATCTTTATCTGCTCAGCGACCGCGCGGTTGAAGCTTTGGCCGGTGATCTGGAGGCCAGCGTGTTCAGCCGCCTGTTTTATCAGGTTGAAGAACCGATGGAATTGCATCTGACAATTCTTGAAGGTGTACAGAAGCGTTATAAAACGCCGTTTTTCGATAATCTGAAGCGCTATGCGGCACGCCCAGTAGCAACATTCCACGCGCTGCCGATTGCGCGCGGTAAAGCCGTGTTTAAATCCCACTGGATCCGCGATATGGGCGAATTCTACGGGGCTAATCTGTTTCTGGCGGAGAGCTCGGCGACAACCGGCGGTCTCGACAGCCTGCTGGAGCCGACAGGGAACATCAAACAGGCACAGGCTATGGCCGCACGTGCCTTTGGCGCTGACCATGTGTTCTTTGTCACCAACGGCACATCCACCAGTAACAAGATGGTATTGCAGGCTTTGCTGGCACCGGGTGATATTGCGATTATCGACCGCAATTGCCACAAATCGCACCATTATGGCTGTGTGCTGGCAGGGGCTCAGCCTTATTATGTTGAGGCTTTCCCGCTCACTGAATATTCCATGTATGGTTCGGTGCCGCTCAGCACCATTAAACAGGCACTGCTGACACTGCGTGCAAACGGCCAGCTCGACCGTGTTAAAATGGTTGATCTGACCAACTGTACCTTTGACGGCCATGTTTATAATACCCGCCGCGTGATGGAAGAATGTCTGGCAATCAAGCCGGATCTCATCTTCCTGTGGGATGAGGCCTGGTTCGGTTTTGCCCATTGGTCGCCGTTCCTGCGCCAGCGTACCGCTATGGGCGCTGCACAGGCGATGGAAGAACATCTCGGCACTGCGGAAGCAAAGCAGGCCTGGGAGAAACAGCAGAAAGAACTGGGTGAAAATCCGAGTGATGAGAAACTGCTGAATACCCGTCTGGTACCAAATCCGGATGCTGTGCGTCTGCGTGTTTATCAGACCAATTCGGTGCATAAATCCATGTCTGCGCTGCGTCAGGGTTCTGTGGTTCTGGTGCGTGACGTTGATTATGCGGATGTCGAAGCACAGTTCCATGAGGCTGTGTTCACCCATGCATCCACCAGCCCGAACCTGCAGATCATTGCGACACTTGATGTGGCACGTCGTCAGATGGAGCTGGAAGGTTACGGCCTTGTCGCCAATGCCTTGCAGATTGCACTTGAAATCCGCCGCCGGATTAATTCGCATCCGGTGATTTCGAAATATTTCAAGGTTCTCACCAATGCCGATATGATCCCTGCCGAATATCGTCCTTCCGGTCTGGAAGACTTCAACGATAAAGGGATCAGCTGGACAGATGCGGTGAAAGCAATCCGCGATGACGAATTCCTGCTCGATCCGACCCGTATGACACTGACCTGCGGTGCTGCCGGATTTGACGGGACAGCGTTCAAAACCATGCTGGCTGACCAGTTTAACATTCAGGTCAACAAAACATCGCGCAACAGCATTTTGCTGCAGTCCAATATCAACAATTCACGCAGTGATATTGCTCTGCTGATCCGTGTGCTGCTTTCAATCTCCATGGAGATTGAAAACGCACTCAAAGAAGGCAATGCAACGAAGAAAGCCGCTTTTGACGAGCGCGTGCGCTCGCTGATCGAGGATGTGCCGGATCTGCCGAATTTCAGTCGTTTTGATGATCGTTATCGTGGTGATCCGACCCATAATACGCTGCATGGCGATATCCGTAAGGCGTTTTACGATGCCTATAAGATGGATGAGTGCGAGCATATTCATCTCAACAGCAAGGTCATTGATGAACGCCTGAAATCGGGGCCGGAACTGGTATCCGCCAATTTCGTCATTCCTTATCCGCCGGGCTTCCCGATCATGGTGCCGGGTCAGGTGATTACCGAAGAGATCATTGAATTTATGCGTAAGCTGGATGTCAAAGAAATCCACGGTTACGACAAATCTCTCGGTCTCAAACTGCTGAAGCGTAGCTGATCTCACATCTCTTCTGAGAACACGCATATGTAAAAACTCTGCGCTTCCGGTACTGAAATGACCGGAAGCGCAGGCCGTCGGAGCATCTTTTATGAGAGAGATCGAAGAATGACGTTGTGGAATTGGTTTGCTGACGCACTGCGCGCCGCACCGGAACTGGCGATATTTCTGGCGCTTGCTATTGGTTTCTGGGTGGGTGCAATCAAATTCGGAAAAATTAATCTCGGCGCGGTGACCGGTACTTTGCTGGCCGGTGTGGTGATCGGGCAGATCGGCATTGAAATCTCGCCGCAGATTAAATCCATTTTCTTTATCATGTTTTTGTTTGCGGTTGGCTTTGGTGTCGGGCCGCAATTCGTGCGCGGTATTGCCAGCGATGGTCTGCCACAGGCGATTTTTGCCGTTGTCATCTCCGTGCTGTGTTTGCTGTCGGTCTATACGGCAAGTGTTATTGCCGGCTTTGAGCCGGGCTCGGCGATTGGTCTTCTGGCCGGTTCACAGACAATTTCCGCCTCCATCGGTCTGGCGACAGATGCCTTTAATCGCAGCGGGCTGGAGCCTGCGGAAATCAAAAGGCAGCTTGATGCTATTCCGGTAGCCTATGCTGTGACCTATCTGTTCGGCACCATCGGTACGGGTATGATTGTGGCTTTCCTAGGCCCTAAACTGCTGCGCATTAACCTGCAGGAAGAATGCCAGCGCTATGAGCGCGAAATGTCTGTCGGTGCGCCGGTCAGCGGGATTGAAACCGCATGGCATCAGTTTCTGGTGCGCTCTTTCATTCTGGAACGGCCGGATATGGTGGCCGGTAAAACGGTTGCCGAAGCGGAAGAAATGTCCGGAAGCCGTATTTATCTGGAACGATTGCGCCGTGGCGGTCAGATCATTGATTTCACACGCGATACTGTGCTGCAGGTCGGCGATATTATTGCCGTATCCGGTCCGCATGAATCCATCGTGCGCTGGTCTAACTATGCCGACGAAGTGGCGGATCACGAGCTTTTGGATATTCCGATTGAGCATGTGGACGTGGTGGTTACCAATAAGGCGCTGGTTGGCCGCACCTTGATTGATCTGTCGGAAGAAGAATTTGCACGCGGTGTTTTCATCAAGCGCATCCGTCGTGGTTCGATGAGCGTGGATGTGCCGGTTAAGGCGCAGAGTAAAGTCTATCGCGGCGATATTGTCAGCATTACCGGCAGCAAAACCCATACGGATGCAGTGGTTGATGCGATCGGCTATGCCGACCGTCCGACA
>JAIRVW010000054.1 GCA_031253705.1 Brucellaceae bacterium | reverse complement strand
CAGTGTTTTGCGGGAGAATATCCCGTCCTGATAATGACACGTATAAAAGACTACATTAAATATCAATTACTAAGAGGCTGCATCCGTGCGGCATGACAGAGCAGGAGTTCAAAGTGCTGGACAGCGTAACCAATAATAACTGGGATCTCGTGATTTTTGATTGTGACGGCGTGCTAGTTGACAGCGAGCCGCTGGCTGCGCTGGCTTTTCATAATGTTTATGCCCGTCACAATATGCCGATTCCTGATGGCACGGTAGCCAAAGGCGTGGGAATGAAACAGGCCGATATTATTCGTCTGATCGGCGATCTGACCGGCCATTATCTGCCGGATGCGGCGCAGGATGATATCTGGCCGGAAACACATCGCGTGTTTTCTGAAGCCTTGCAGCCTTGTGACGGCATTGCCGGTGTGCTGGAGCGTCTGAAGACCCGCAGTTGTGTGGCCTCTTCCTCTTCGCCGCAGCGCATTGCTTTCAGTCTGGAAAAAACCGGTCTGATAAATGCATTTGACGGTGCATTATATTCGTCAACAATGGTCAAGCGCGGCAAGCCTGCACCGGACCTGTTCCTGTTTGCAGCAGATAAATTCGGTGCTGATCCGGCGCGTTGTGTGGTGTTTGAAGATTCACCATTTGGTGTGGAAGGGGCTGTTGCTGCAGGAATGACTGCAATCGGTTATACCGGTGGCGGGCATACTTATACCGGACACACGGAAAAGCTTTTGGAAAAAGGTGCAAAAGCGGTTTATAGCAGCTGGAAAGAGATAGAGAATAACATTCTCTGAAAGTGCGAATCCATCATAAAGGTCTATAGCAATGAAAGATGCGATCACTCTGGATCAGCTGCGCGAAGCAATCGGCACAGAAATCGGCTGCTCCGAGTGGCGTGTGGTGACACAGGAAATGATCAACCAGTTTGCAGATGCAACGGATGATCATCAATATATCCATGTCGATCCGGTACGTGCTGCGGAAACGCCATTCGGCGGCACAATCGCCCATGGTTTCCTGACGCTTTCATTGCTCTCGACACTTGCTTTTGAAGCACTGCCGATGCTGCAGGGCGCAACGATGGGCATCAATTACGGTTTTGACAGCGTGCGCTTTATGTCGCCGGTCAAAACCGGAACCCGTGTGCGCGCCCGTTTCAAACTGGCTGATGCGGATATCCGCCCTTCCGGCCGTGTGGTCAATCATTATGACGTGACACTGGAAGTGGAGGGCATGGTCAAGCCGGCTTTGACCGCGCGGTGGCTGACTATTGCGGTTGTGCCGCCGCAAGAATAATAAAAAGCCCGCTTTTAGCGGGCTTTTTTGTTGCTGATGTCTTCGAGCGGTGCAGGCTGATCGGGATAATCGGTCAGCAGGGTTCTGAGCGCAAAAGGCCCGTGCAGGAACATGCCGATATCATAGGCGTTTTTCTTCTGGCTGCCGGAAATGAACAGCAAATGCATTTTGAAAAAATTGCCCTTGGCCTGTTTATAGCGGACAGGGGAGTGAATGTGTTTGAAGCGGATATGGCTGATCAGCGGCGGATTATTGGTTTGAATTTTCAATGCCTTGGCAGGCTCTGAATTGTAAAAATGGATGATATCGGTCAGTGCCTGAAATTCTGCCCAGAAAACCGGACTGTCATTGAGTAAGACACGCACGTCTTCACGCAGGCTTTTGGCGCGCGGATGCAGGGCAATCATCAGCAGGCATGAGCCGGCGGCGAGCAAAGACACGGGTTGTTTGCGCAGAAGTTCCGGCTCGGTGCGCCAGACTTCTGCCAGCGCTTCAATCGCCGGTACAGTGCCGAGGCTGTGCCCCATGATGATAACTTCATCCGCATCAGTGCTGCGCAGTTTTTCTGCCAGCATTTGCGCAAAAACCTGTTTGCGCTCCAGCAGCTTAGGACTCTTGTTATAAATCCGGTCATAGGCGGCTGACCAGTCGTCGAGCAGATAGGAGATGAAGAGTTTTTCATCCAGTGCCCGTATCAGCCCGTAGCAGATGCCCAGCGCCAGTGGCAGTGACCAGAGCATGTGCAGTGGAGAGAAACCGGCCAGTACCGGCGCTGCGGTGATGCCGAGCGTTAAGGCCAGCATGGCCAGCACCATCAGAAACGGCCACATGAAGAACATTACAAAGCGCCAGCTGGTGCGGCCGTAACGCCACAAAGTGCCGGTGCAGAGAATATTCAGAAAAGCGCGGCTGCCGGTAAATAAACGACGGGGCAGGGAGCGCGCTGCATAGTCGTCGAAAATATCTGCGGTGCCGAACTGGCAGAATTCACTTTGCGTTTCCCAGTTCTCGCCTTGTGTGCGTACCTGCATGGTGCCGCTGCCGTGATCAGTGTCGACCATCGGTGAGATTGCAGTTTTTGTACCCCATAGCTTGTCAAAATCGCTCATGATTTTGCGATGTCGCACACGCACTGCCTTGGGATGCAGTCCTTCATAACCGGTGAAATTGACGATGAGGCGTTTTTTAATGGTCATGAAACGGTGCTTGTCAAAACAGAAGAGGGGGAATGCGGCGCAGAAGATGCTTTAGTGCGGCCTGCTGTAAATGAACAATCACATTAAAGCTATTGATCTTTGCTCAAAATAAAAGCACCGCGTCTTCAAGGAAACGCGGTGCTTAAAGATGAATTATGACAGTTTCAGGACGATGAGATTGTCGTCAGACCGCCGCGTCTAATGCGCCTTCGCTGAGCAGTGCAAAAACATAAGTCGCAAAAGAACGCCAGCACTCCAGCCGGAACTCTGTTTCCGACACGCGCCACAGCACAATCTCAGCCTTGCCGAAAATCGTACGGGTGGCAGCGCCAACCGGAAAAACAGCCAAAGACAGATCCTGCGGGCAGCCTGCATTGATGGTCGCTTCAGCACCTTCACCGGAAATGATGATGCCGGTATTGCGGTGCGACACATCCGTTGCGGCATGTAAGGTTTCAACGCCTTGCAAATCCGCAAAAGGAGATTGCCCGCCGGTATCGATCACCAGCCATTCATCAGGCCCCAGCCACAATGCTGAGCGCTTGCCCTTGGTGGCACTGTGTTTCGGCTTTTGCGGCAGGGTGACGCTAAGGGCTTTGGACAGGGCTGCAACATCATTGGCGCGGGCGCGGAGCGAGATGCGCTCCGCCGGTTCCGCCGGAATGATCTGTACCGCGCCGTTACCGGTACGGCGGTTGCCCAGAACTGTGATGCGCTGTGCGCTTGCTTCGGAGTTAGACATGCAGGCGCTCTCCCTTTTCGTCAATAAAGACGGGGCCGGTTACTTCAACTTCAATCACACGATCCAGCATCGGCACGAACAA
>JAIRVW010000026.1 GCA_031253705.1 Brucellaceae bacterium | reverse complement strand
GTGAAAAGGGTTATTTCGATACCCGCATCGTATTTGTTGATGAATCCGGCAGCGCACAGAAACGCGTAAAACGTCTGGCCATTATGGATCAGGACGGCGCGAATGTGCGTTATCTGTCGAATGGTAAAGATCTGGTGCTGACACCGCGCTTCTCACCAAGCCGTCAGGAAATCACCTATATGTCCTTTGCCGGTGACCGTCCGCGCGTGTATCTGCTGCAGCTGGAAACAGGTCAGCAGGAACTGGTCGGTAATTTCCCGGGCATGACCATTGCACCGCGCTTCTCGCCGGATGGTCAGAAAGTGGTGATGAGCCTGCTGCAGGATGACGGCAGCGCCAATATCTACACCATGGATCTGCGTTCGCGCACCACCACCCGACTGACCAGCAGTCAGGCCATTGATACCTCGGCTTCCTATTCGCCTGACGGTTCCAAGATCGTGTTTGAATCCGACCGCGGCGGCCGCCAGCAGATTTATGTGATGGGTGCCGATGGTTCGAACCCGCAGCGTATTTCTTTCGGTAACGGCAGCTATTCCACACCGGTCTGGTCACCGCGCGGCGATCTGATTGCCTTCACTAAACAGTCCGGCGGTCAGTTCTCGATCGGTGTAATGAAAACCGACGGTTCGGGCGAACGCCTGCTGACAAGCGGCTTCCATAATGAAGGCCCGACCTGGGCGCCGAACGGCCGTGTTCTGATGTTCTTCCGTGAAAGCGGCGGCACATCCCGTCTTTATACAATCGATCTGACCGGTCGTAACGAGCGCCAGATTCAGACACCGAATGCGGCTTCTGATCCGGCATGGTCACCATTGCTGAATTAAGTTTGAGATAAGGTCTGTGTGCTGAATTGGACACAGACCTTCGGTTCTGAAGTGTGGCGGCAGTGTCAAATAAGCTTTTTGTGATTTAAGCCGTGTTTCTGCCGCAATGCTTTCTCATTTGCCGACAAATGGTTCATGTGCCGAAAAGGCATTAACCGTTTTGAGGCGTTCTCTGCGGAAGCCAAAAACAGGTTTTAACAGAGAAAGCTTGAGTTTTTATGCCGTTTAAGTAAAAATTAACCATGATTTTTGAACGGTTTTTAACCTCAATATGATTAATCATCCGGTTAGTCATACATCATGTAAACGCATTATTCTTAAGGAGTACGGGCCATGCGCCGTTCCCAGTCGATTGCCCGCAGCCCGTTTGCTGTTGCCCTGTTCCTGTCGCTTGCCGTTGCCGGTTGCGCCAACAAGAAAAACCTGCCGAACAATGCAGGCGATCTTGGTCTGAACGGTGGTATGGGTGCTAACGGTGCTGTTGCCGGTTCTGCACAGGATTTCACCGTGAATGTCGGTGACCGCGTGTTCTTCGATCTCGACAGTTCTGTTATCCGTGCTGATGCACAGCAGACTTTGTCCCGTCAGGCTCAGTGGCTGGCTCGTTATCCGAACTACTCGATCACTGTTGAAGGTCACTCGGATGAACGCGGTACACGCGAATACAACCTGGCGCTCGGCCAGCGTCGTGCTGCTGCTGCCCGTGATTATCTGGCTTCCCGCGGCGTACCGGTTAACCGTATGCGCACCGTTTCTTACGGTAAGGAACGTCCGGTTGCAGTTTGCGACAATATCTCCTGCTGGTCGCAGAACCGTCGCGCAGTGACTGTTCTGAACGGCGCCGGCAGCTAATAAACGGATGATGTCCTTTTTCGCGGTTCGCAATGATTTCGCGATAAAAAAGACATAGAGTTATGAGAAAAGCGGCCTCAGGGTCGCTTTTTTCAGTTTGTATATAAAAGCCAAAATTTGGCCGCACTCAATTGCACCAATTCAACTGAGCTTATAAAGATTGAGCTGGTGCATCTGAGACGATGATGATGACCCTTGGAACAAAATTCGGGCGCATGAGGTTTTGCGAATGAAGAAAGCGATGAGAAAACTGGCTCTGGCTGTCAGTTTGCTGCCGCTGCTGGGTGTGGTATCCGGCGGAACGACAGCCTTTGCACAGGCCAGCGATCAGCGGGTAATCCAGTTGCAGGAACAGGTTCGTAATCTGACCGGCAAGCTGGAGGAAATGAACTTCCAGATTTTGCAAATGCAGGAGCAGATGCGCAAAATTCAGGAAGACAATGAATTCCGTTTTGAAGAGCTGGAAAAGAAGAAAAAGGCTGATGCCGGTTCTGATGCTTCCACACAAACAGCGGCGGCAGATTCTGCCGCTGTTTCCTCAGATGGTACTTCCTCTGCAACTCCTTCCTCTGATGGGGCTGCTGCCGATAAAGAACCACGCCGCAGTGCCGCTTTAAATGCGGATAATGATAATCAGGATCAGGATGCATCCGATTTTCAGCCTGCTCAGAATACCGATACAGATAATTCCGCCGCTTCCGTTGCTACTGGCCAGCAACCCCAGATTACAGTCGCCTCGCAGGCTCCGCGTGCGCTCGGCTCGATCCGGTTTGATGCCAGTGGCAATGTAATCGGCGGCAGCCTGAATGAAGACAGCAACCAGCAACAGGTTGTCTCGCTGCCGCAGACTGATAATCCGAATGATCTGTATAATGCGGCTTATCAGTATATTCTCGCCGGTGATTACCGTTCAGCAGAAGTCGCTTTCCGCTCTCATATTGACCGTTATCCGGCTGATCCGATGACGGCTGATGCCCGCTACTGGCTGGGTGAGGCGCGTTATGGTCAGGAACGTTATGCGGAATCAGCGACCGTGTTTATCGATATGCAGCGCGATTTTCCTGATTCCAAACGCGGTGCGGAAAATATGCTGAAACTCGGCATGGCGATGGCCAAGCTGAATGACCGTGAAGTGGCTTGTGCCACACTGGCGAAAATCGGCAGCCGTTTTCCGACTGCTGCCCCTGCCGTCTTGAAACGGGCGGATGAAGAGCGCAAACTGAATCATTGTTAAATTCAGGACTGAGACGGCACTGCCGGGCGGGAATGTGAGCGCAACAATTATCCAGACTATTGAAACCGCTGCGGAAACGGACTTTCTGCAACTGGTTTTTACCGGTTTTGAAACATCATTGGCGGGGCAGGACAGCTCTGCCGTGATTGTCGCCGTATCCGGCGGCAGCGATTCTCTGGCGCTGTTATTGCTGACCAGAGACTATTTGACGAAGAGTCTGCCGGACTGCCGTCTGATT
>JAIRVW010000408.1 GCA_031253705.1 Brucellaceae bacterium | reverse complement strand
CTATGCGAACAAGGCGGCTTATCTGGGTATGGAGCTTTCTTAGCTTACCTATTCTGTTTTACACGGTCATCCGGTTTTACCCCACCGTTGAAGCCTTCTGGCTGTCGCTGACCAACTGGGATCTGATGAAGCCGCCGAAATTTATCGGCCTTGCCAATTATCAGAAACTCTTTGCCGATCCGCAATTCTGGAAAGTGTTCAAAAACACCTTCACCTATCTGATTATCGGCACACCGGTCAGCCTGTTTCTGGCTTTTGTGATCGCCTATTATCTGGATCGCGTGCGGTTTATGCACGGGCTGATCCGCGGCCTGTATTTCCTGCCGTTTCTTACCACAGCTGCCGCAATGGGCTGGGTCTGGCGCTGGTTTTACCAACCGGCACCGATCGGCGTGATCAATAATATGCTCAATACCATTGGTCTGCCGCAGCAGGGTTTCCTGCGCTCCGTGGATCAGGCGCTGTATTCGATCATGGCAACGTCTATCTGGGCGGGTCTCGGCTTCCAGATCATCATTTTCATGGCGGGTCTGCGCGCGATCCCCAACACCTATTACGAAGCCGCCCGCATTGACGGCCTGGGTGAATGGGCAATCCTGCGCAAAATCACCATTCCGCTACTGAAACCGACAACCGTGTTTCTGGTCGTCTTCTCGTCCATCGGCTTCCTGCGCATTTTCGATCAGGTCTATAACATGACCACTTATGATCCGGGCGGCCCGCTTGGTTCCACCAAGCCGCTGGTGCTGATGATTTATCAAACCGCCTTCTCGTCTTATGCCATGGGCTATGCCGCCGCACAGACAGTCGTGCTGTTCTCCATTCTGCTGGTTGTCTCCCTGTTGCAGCTGTGGGTTTTGAGGGAAAAGAAATGACCGCTGAAACCAAAACACCGGCTTTGCCTTTCGCAAATATCAAGCCAGGACGTATTCTCACATGGACATTGCTGTTTATCGGCGGTCTGATCATGGTGACGCCGCTGGCCTATATGTTCTCCACCTCGTTCAAAACCGCCAGTCAGGTCTATGACCTGCGTCTGATACCGGCGGATCCGACAGTTCAGAACTATGTGACCATTCTGGCGGACGGGCGCTTCCTGCGATGGTTCTTCAACTCGATGCTGGTCGCTGTTGTCGTCACGCTTTCCAACGTGTTCTTCGACAGTCTGGTCGGCTACACATTGGCGAAATTCCAGTTCCGCGGCCGCCACTTCATCTTTCTCGCGATCTTGTCTACCCTGATGATTCCGACCGAAATGCTGGTGATCCCCTGGTATCTGATGTCGAGCAAGCTCGGCTGGCTCGACAGCTATTGGGGCATTATGTTCCCGGGCATGATGACGGCGTTCGGCACCTTCCTGATGAAACAATTCTTTGAAGGCGTACCGAATGACTTCCTCGAAGCCGCCCGTGTGGATGGCCTGAACGAATTCCAAATCTGGTGGAAAGTGGCCATGCCGCTGGTCACTCCGGCACTGTCGGCTCTGGCAATCTTCACCTTCCTCGGCAACTGGACAGCCTTCTTCTGGCCGCTGATCGTCACCACCAGCAAGGAACTCTACACATTGCCTGTCGGGCTTTCGAGTTTCGCGGTCGAGCAATCGATCCAGTGGGAAATGATTATGACCGGCGCCGCTATCGCCACCCTGCCAACCCTGCTCGTGTTCCTGTTACTGCAGCGCTATATCGTGCGCGGCGTCATGCTGGCCGGCCTCAAGGGATAAGGATACTATTATGTCTTCAAACGATCCGCGCCTTTCCGATAAAAGCGTTTTCCCTGATCCGGTCTACAAGGAGACCGTGCTGAAACCGCTTTTTGACGGCGCTAAAACCCATCATGTTGAAAGCTTCCGCCGCATTGACCGCGCTCATCTGGTTATGCTGACAGAAACCGGCATTCTCGACGAAAAACAGGCATCGGCAATCGCCGGTGCGCTGGAACAGATCGACCGTGATATTGATCCGGCCTCCCTCACCTATACCGGTGAGGTTGAGGACTTCTTCTTCCTGATCGAGAAAGAACTGAAGTCCCGCCTCGGCGCAGATATTGCCGGTCGCCTGCACACCGCACGTTCACGCAATGATATCGACCACACGCTGTTCAAACTCGGCCTTAAAGAACATATTGATGTGCTGCTGGCCAAGTCCCGTCATCTGCTCAATGCGATGATTGAAACTGCAAACCGCGAGCAGGCAACGCTGATCGTTGCCTATACGCATGGTCAACCTGCGCAGCCTTCAACCTTCGGTCATTATCTGTCCGCAGCGATTGAAGTGCTGATCCGCGATATGCAGCGTTTTGCAACAGCGCGTGAAATCGTCAACCTGTCACCTATGGGCGCGGCAGCCATCACCACCTCAGGTTTTCCCATCGACCGCGCACGCGTGGCTGACCTGTTGGGCTTTGCCGCGCCTTTACGCAATTCTTACAGCTGTATTGCCGCTTCGGATTACATCACCTCAACCTATTCCGCGATTGAGCTGATGTTTATCCATCTCGGCCGTCTCATTCAGGACTTCCAGTTCTGGACGAGCTTCGAGGTTGGTCAGATCTATGTGCCGAATGCTTTTGTGCAGATCTCTTCGATCATGCCGCAGAAGCGCAATCCGGTGCCGATTGAACATATGCGTCATCTGGCAAGCCAGACCATGGGACGCGCCCGCACTGTGCTGGATGTGATCCATAATACACCTTTCACCGATATGAATGACAGTGAAGGCGAAACGCAGCAAATGGGCTATGAAGCCTTTGCTTCTGCCGGTCGTGTTCTCGATCTGCTGGCAGCTTTTGTGCAGGCGATCCGCATTGATCCGGCACGCGTTGCCGACAATATCCGCCGCTCCTGCATCACTATTACCGAACTTGCGGATTCGCTGGTGCGCATTGAAGGTCTATCCTTCCGTCAGGCGCATGAAATTGCAGCAACCGTGGCCAAAGCGGTGGTCGCCAAAGGCGGCGGTCTGGCAAAAGATGGCTATGAGCCGTTTCTGGAAGCCTTCAAACATGCGGCAGACAGAGATCCGTCTTTCGACCGTGCAAAGTTTGAAGAACTGGTTTCGCCGGAGCATTTCATCGCTGTCCGTGACCGCTTCGGCGGCCCTGCGCCGGAACCGATGGCACAGGCACTGACAGCCTACCGCGATCAGGCCAAAGCTTTTGCAAGCCTTGCAGACACACAAGCCGCAGACGAGGCCAAAGCCGCGCGCGAGCTCAATGATAAATTTCAGGCCTTGGTGGAGAAACGCTGATGGCAACGATTGAACTGAACAAGCTGGTTAAACGCTATGGCAAGGTTGAGGCCGTGCGCGGCATTGACCTGCAAATTGCAGACGGTGAATTTGTGGTTTTTGTCGGCCCTTCCGGCTGCGGTAAATCCACGACGCTACGCATGATTGCCGGCCTGGAAGACATCTCCGGCGGCGAACTGAAAATCGGCGATGAAGTCGTCAATGAACGCGACCCGAAACAGCGCAATATTGCGATGGTATTCCAGAATTATGCGATCTATCCGCATATGACTGTGCGTCAGAATATCGGCTTCGGTCTCTATACCTCCAAAATCTCCAATGCGGATAAGAACGCCCGTATTGAAGAAACCGCAAAAATTCTCGGCCTTGAGACATATCTGGATCGCCGCCCTGCTGCGCTTTCCGGCGGTCAGCGTCAGCGCGTTGCCATTGGCCGCGCAATGGTGCGCAATCCGTCTGCCTTCCTGTTTGATGAGCCCCTGTCCAATCTGGATGCGCAGCTGCGTTCCCAGATGCGCATTGAGATCAAACGCCTGCACCAGCGTCTCAAGACCACAACCGTCTATGTGACCCACGATCAGGTCGAGGCCATGACCATGGCTGACCGTATTGTGGTGATGCGCGACGGTAATATTCTGCAGACCGGCACACCGACCGAGCTTTATGAAAATCCGGTTGATGTGTTTACCGCCCGCTTTATCGGCAGCCCGTCGATGAATTTGATTGCTGGCCGTAAAAACGGCAACAGCGTGGAATTTGCACCGGACGGCGACATTCTGGTCGGTATCCGACCGCATGATCTGATGGTTGTCACCGGCGATGAAAACAAAACGGCGACCGGTATTGAACTGACCGGCACCGTCACCGCTGCCGAGCCGCTGGGACCTGAAACACTGGTGCACATTGATGTGCAGGGCACCGCGGTGATCGCCACCGCATCGGGCAAATTCATTCCGGCCACCGGCAGCACTCTGACCGCACGCGCAGCCGCCGGCAGCCTTTATCTGTTTGACAGAAAGACAGAGAAAAGTCTGGGACGTTTATGAGTTCACAAGCCACGCAATATCCGGCTGTTCTCAGCATCGGACGGATTTACTGCGACCTGATTTTTACCGGCTTAGCAGCCCTGCCTGAACCGGGACGCGAGGTCTTTGCAGATAATCTGAATATGGCAGCCGGTGGCGGTGCCTATATTACGGCTGCGCATCTGGCACATACCGGCCGCGCCAGTGCCCTTGTGGCACGGCTCGGTCTGGATGCGCTGTCCGCCGGTCTGGCACCGGAGCTGGAAGCGGCAGGCATTGATCTGCAATTCCTGGAGCGCTCCGTTGAAGCAGGCCCGCAGGTGACTGTTGCCAGCGTCATCGGTAATGACCGTGCTTTCCTGTCACGTCGTGCAGGCTCTGCGCTGCCTGCAACGCTGGATGCCGCACTCAACTGGTCTCAGGCAGGCCATTTGCACATTGCGGAATACGCCACGCTGCATGAGATTCCTGATCTCGTCAGCCGTGCCAAGGCACGAGGCCTCACAGTCTCGCTTGATCCGAGCTGGGACGAGACCCTGATCTATGATCCGGCTCTGCTCAAGGCTTGCGCAGGTATTGATATCTTCCTGCCGAATAAGGAAGAAGCGCTGGCGATTACCGGTTTTGATGAACCGCAGGCTATGCTTGATCGTCTCGCAGAAGTCTTTCCTGTTGTCGTGCTGAAAGGCGGAGCGGAAGGCGCATGGCTGCGCTCAGCAGAGCATAATCTCCATGCCCGGTCGGAAAAAGTACCGGTGATTGATACGACCGGTGCAGGCGATGCCTTCAATGCCGGTTTCATCAATGCATGGCTCTCAGAGGCAGATGCACAAACGGCACTCAATGCCGGTATACGTTCAGGCAGTCTGGCTGTACAGGCTGCAGGCGGCACCTCTTTCCTGCAGAAGAAAGACTGTAATCCGGCGGGTTAAACTGTCTCTGCAATAAACATATAAAAACTGCCCGTATGCATTGCATACGGGCAGTTTTTGTTTCAGCAAATCTTGTATCAGCGGTTGTGATATTTTTCCGCTGCAGCACAGAAAGCTGCCAGCAAATGTACATCGCCTTCCATCTGCTTATATTCCGGATGCCATTGCACACCGATAGCAAAGCTCTTCTCGGTATGCTCAATAGCTTCAATCACACCGTCTTCAGCTGTAGCTGTCACACGCATCGGCGCTTTCACAGTGCGGACAGACTGGTGATGTGAGCTGTTCACATGCTGGGCAGCTGTTCCCACCAGTTTAGCCAGCAGGCTGTCTTCTTCAATCGCGATACTATGACCGGCACGGGCTTTACCACCGGCGTTTTCTGTATCTTTGGAAACAGAATGTTCCAATGCGTCGGAAACTTCATCAGGAATATGCTGCACCAGCGTACCACCGGCGATAACAGCCAAGAGCTGATGCCCGCCGCAAATGCCCAGCACCGGCATATCGCGCTCCAGTGCGCCACGTAGAACCGCAGCCTCAAATTGCGTACGTGCCGGTTTCAGGCGGATAGTATCCGTGCGGGCTTCTTCGCCGAACATCGCAGGCGGCACGTCGAAAGCACCGCCGGTCACAACCAGCCCGTCAATCATATCCAGATAGTTCTCAGCCAGTTCTGCCAGATGCGGCAGAGCAATCGGTACAGCCCCTGCTTCTTCAAGACAGGACAGATAATTCTGACGGATTGCGTACCACGGGGAATCCGAAAAACCGCCGCCTTCCTCGCTGTCGAGAGTGACGCCGATGATCGGGCGGAATAATGTCTTCTGTGTCATTGAGCCGTGCTTTTTAATGAAATTGCTGTGCCTGAATGAATACGCCCTGCGGGTTAAAAACAAGCGCTATTATCATCTGGGATGATGCAATTTTGCGATCACCAGCCGCTCCGTTTCCGGCGCTCAGAACATTCTTGTTTTTACCGTATTTCATATCTATATTATGAGCAGTTGTTCAAAGGAGCTTTATGCGCAGCATTGTTCATCGTTGATCCTCTGCAGAAGCAGAGCCGCTTGTAATCAAAACAGGCACCAACGGCTTGCGCCCAAATTTTTCTCCTTATCAGGACAATTCCCATGACTTTCCAAAGCATGCTGCCACGCAGACGTGGCTGCTATGTGCTGTTGTTCCGTTTCAAACGACGGAGACAGCCATGAATATTTCCCGTTTCGAGCGCCGTATTCTCGATATGCTGGCCAAGGGTGGCCGGATCGAACCGGAAAAAGATGAAAAAGGCAAAATCATTGATGTCGATTTCATCTCCCGCGAAGGCTGGTTTCTCGACGGCACCGATCTGCAGACTTTCAAAAGACTGCGGGCAAAAAAGCTGATCGCCTCGTTTAACGGCAGTGCTTACCGTATTTCAAAACAAGGTATTGCGAGCCTGCAAATCGCCCGCAATGCCTAAGCTAAAAACGCAGCATCTTCCGATGCTGCGTTTTTTTTATTTTTAGTCTAACGACAGACGCTGTGAGCCGCTGATCTTGTTCTCCGCCCATTTGGAAAATTTGAGGATCGGATAACAATAGATGAAATAGACCAGTGCAATCAGACCATAGATAAACAACACATCCCGCGGGAAGCGCAGCATTGAGACCTCGCCCTGACGGGTCAGTTCGGCAATCCCGATCACCGAGAGAATAGCCGTGCTCTTGATGATGATCACATAGACAGAGCTCATCGGAGCAATTGTCAGCTTCAGCGCCTGAGGCAAAATCACATGCCATAATTTCTGCAACTGGCTCATGCCGACAGCTGTTGCCGCTTCCCACTGACCGCGCGGCACCGCATCAATCGCACTGCTGACGATTTCCGACACATAGCAGGATGTATAAAGCGACAGGGCAACAAAGGCAGCGGTGCTGGAATCCCAGCTCAGCCATTCAATACCGGTATTCGGCAGTACGAAATAGAACACATAGAGCTGCACCAGAAATGGTGTGCCACGCAAAATATGGACATAGACACCGAAAATCTGAGTCAGCACCGGTATACGATAGCTGCGGACAATACCGATGCCGGTACCGATCAGCGAACCTGCAAGAATAGCAATCAGTGAGACTGTGAATGTCTCTTTAAAGCCTTGCCAGAGAAAAGGCATGACCGAGACAGTGAGTTTCCAGTAATATTCAAACATCATCTCAACCTTTCGCAGCCCAGGCAGGACCTGCCAGTTTCTTTTTCACCTGATGCGAAAGAAGCAGCATCACACAATAGATTGCGAGATATCCGGCAGCGATTGTCAGGAAGCTCTCATTCGGGCGCACGCGCTCGCTGTTGAGCAGCAAACCGGCGCTGGTAAATTCAAACACGGTAATCAGCGACAGCAGCGATGTGTCCTTGATCAGCACGGCCGTCTGGCCGAGCACCGGCGGGATCACATTGGCAAAAGCCTGCGGCAGCACAATATGGATCAGCCGCTGTCCGTAGCTCATGCCCACGGCTTTGGCCGCCTCCACCTGCCCGCGCGACACCGAGCCGATACCGGTACGGATGATCTCGGACATATAGGGCGTGCAGTTAATAACCAGCGCGGCAATGCCAAGCCACATTTCGGGCCATTTGGCAGTAAACGGCAGCAGAACCGGCAGACCGAAATAGACCAGATAAATCTGCACCAGCAGCGGGGTGGAGCGGATGAATGTCACATAGGCCTGAATCAGGTTCCGCAGCACTTTCCACTGCGTGAACATGATGATCGCCATGATTGTGCCAAGCACAAAAGACAGAACAAAGCTCACGCCTGTGGCGAGCAGCGTATTGCCCAAACCTTCGGCAAAGCGATCCAGATATTGCGCGACAATGCGGTAATTAAAATAGTCGAGAATAAATGATGACATTATGCGATCCCGAATATTCTGCAGACGCACTTATCCTTGTGCATTCTCGCAAAATAGTTCCAAGCCATCCTGAAAAACCTGCAATGCTTTTCAGACAAGATATGCGTTGATGCAGAACCGGAGTTCAGCGCTTGCTGCAAGCGGACAAAAACGCACTTTGAAGCATCCGATCCTCTGCCCGCCACTGCGGCAGGCAGAGAATAAACCACTGTTATTTGTGGTCTTTTTCCCACTCAGTGGTGTTCCACCAGTAGTTGACCATCTGATCGAGACGCTTGTCGGAAGTGATCAGTTCAACATAATTGTCGAGCCAGAATTTCAGATGCACTTCGTCCGGACGCACGGCAAATGCCAGCGGGTTTTTAACAATAACACCGTCAAGAATTTTCAGATTGCCGAATTCATTGACGAAGTTGGTGACATTGCCGAGATCGGAAACCGTTGCATCAATACGACCGGCTGAAAGCGCCTGTGCCACAGCAGCAGTACCGCCGGTGAACTCTTTCAGATTGGCTTTCGGCATGAATTTCTTGATTGCTTCACTATAGGAACTGGCCTGTGTGGAGCCGATATTCAGGCCTTCCTGATTGAGGTCTTCCCATTTGGCCAGAGGCGAGCCCTCTTTGACCACCGCAACGGTTTCTTCGTAGAACATCGGGCGGGAAAACAGCAGCTGCGCCGCACGCTGCGGAGTCGGTGTCATGTCAGCGGCAATCATATCCACTTTGCCTGCCAGCAGTGCCGGAATAAGACCTTTCCAGTCATAGTCCTGAAACACGACTTTAACGCCGAGGTCTTCGCCCATCATACGGGCAAGTTCCACGGCCAGACCGGTCTGCTTGCCGTCTTTGTTGATGAAGCTGACCGGTGCGCCCTGCGTCTGCACAGCAACGCGCAATTCACCGCGCTTCAGAATATCTTCCATAATATCGGCTTTGGCCGTGCTGGCTGCACCGGCAGAAATTGCGGCCACTCCCGCCAGCATTCCGATCGACAAAGCAATTTTCTTCAGAAACTTCATAATGTTCTCCTCACTATTATATGGATTTACCCTTATTTACGGGCATTCATTTCCGTAACTTTCAACAGACGTCTCCCACGTCTGCACACTCCCCTTAAAGCACTTGTTCGAGAAAATGCTGCGTGCGCTGATGCGCAGGCTTGGAAAACAACACATCCGGCGTGCCGGTTTCAACAATCTGCCCTGCATCCATGAAAATCACACGGTCAGCCACTTCACGGGCGAAACCCATTTCATGGGTCACCACAACCATGGTCATGCCGGATCGCGCCAGCTCTTTCATCAGATCGAGAATGCCGCCCACCATTTCAGGATCAAGCGCAGAAGTCGCTTCGTCAAACAGCATTACTTTCGGGTTCATTGCCAGAGCACGGGCAATCGCCACACGCTGCTGCTGACCGCCGGAAAGCTGGCTAGGATAATGACCTGCACGCTCGGCAATGCCCACACGCGCCAGCATATCCTCTGCAATTTTCACCGCCTCCGCCTTGGAGCGCTTCAGCACCACGGTCTGCGGCAACACCACATTTTCCAGTGCTGTCTTATGCTGAAACAGATTGAAATGCTGGAACACCATACCGATTTCGGAACGTGCATGATTGAGATCGGTTTTCGGATCAGAAATCGCCAGATTATTGACAGTAATCGTACCGCTATCGATGGATTCCAAGGCATTGAGTGTGCGCAGCAAAGTGCTTTTGCCGGAACCGGACGGGCCGATGATCACCAGCACTTCGCCCTTTTCCACGGAGAAAGAAACATCGCCCAATGCACGATGCGCCTTGCCGTTGCCGGTCGCAGGATAGGTTTTGCTGACATGGTCAACCGATATAAACGTCATATTTCCCCCTCCAGACAGCCTCAGGAAAACGATGCTGTTTTTTCGTCCTGAGCTGCATATAATCCGAAAAACACGCTGTCTCTTACGGACAGTTCTGCATCTTTCCTGTAACTCTATTTATGTTCCGTATGTATTTTCCGGCGGCCAAAATCCGTAGAATGCGACAGCAACATCCCCCGTCAGGATAATTGTATCATCAGCACATAACTCGACCTGTAAAGCCCCGCCCGGCATGAACACACGGAAATTTTTCTGATTTGTCCGCCCGCTGCGTAATGTTGCAACCGCCGCAGCACAGGCGCCGCTGCCACAGGCCTGCGTGAGAATGCCCGGACGTTCATAGACCACCAGCTTCAGCTGTGCTTCATCGCCGTCATTCGGCAAAAGCTCCGCCACGCCGATATTGGCCTGCTCCGGCAAGTAGCTGCTGTTCTGCAAAACATCTGCATAGAGCGGCACATCCACCGCATCAAAATCCGGCACAAAATACACCAGATGCGGATTGCCCATATTCACGGCAAAAGGCTCGGATAACGGCCCGTGATTTAAACGCCCGTCATGGCTTGCAAGCGGCCCTGCCAGCGGAATAGCCTGCCAGTCGGTCACGGCCGGTGCAAGATGCAGGCTGACGCGCAGCTGGCCATTCTCAGCCTCTGCCATGCGGGCCTCAATCAACCCGCCAAGTGTTTCTAAAACAACTGAAGTTTTACCCGCTTCCTGCATCCAGAGGAAAGCGGCACAACGGGTGGCGTTAAAACAGGTCTGCGCCTCAACACCATCCACATTATAGATGCGCATGCGCACATCAGCGCGGGCATTTTGCGGTACTTCCAGCACCAGCAGCTGATCGCCGCCGATACCACGATGACGATCACAAATCTGTTCGATCAACGGTGCCTGCGGCCGGAAAACCTTTTCCCGACCGTCAACAAGCACGAAATCATTCCCCAACCCGTGGGTTTTGACGAAGAAAATTCCTGCTGCGCCTGTTTGCGCCGCTTCGGAATATGGCCTCATATTTCCCCTCCCGTTCGGGCTATTATCATAACAGCCTCAGGAAACGGCCTCCCAACCGTTCCCTTTATACCGCCGGATCACCCCGGATCGCGGACGTCTTGCCTCCTTACGCGATCAAAGATCGCGTTCCAGCTGCAGAGCATCTTCAACCGTCCACTGACGGCGAACCAGCCTGAATGTATCGCCTTCCACCAGCACTTCCTGAATGAGCGGACGTGCATTATAGGTCGAAGACATTGTGGCGCCATAGGCACCGGCAACGCCGAGCATCACCAGATCACCGCGCTCCAGCGCCGGCAGACGGTCGAATTCACCGAATGTATCCGAGCTTTCGCAAACAGGGCCAACCAGATTAACCGGCAGGGCTTCCGCACCGGCAGCCGGTTCGCGCACCGGCCACACCGGATGCACGGCATCATAAAGCGCCGGACGCATCAGATCATTCATCGCTGCATCAACGATGGAGAATTTGGCATTGCCCTGATTTTTGCCATAGAGCACTTTGGTCACCAGCGCACCGGCTTCCGCAATGATGAAACGGCCAGGTTCCATGGTCAGTTCGCAATCAATATTGCCGAGCGTCTCGCGGATTGTCTGCGCGTAAGCATCAACATCAATACCGGCAGAACCGTCATAGGAAACGCCGAGACCGCCGCCGAGATCAAGACGGGAAATGCTCAGGCCTTTGGCGCGGATTGCGGTGGTCAGCTGTGCCAGACGTTCGAAAGTCTGACGGAACGGCGTCACATCGGTAATCTGTGAACCGATATGAACGGCAATACCAACCACATTAATTTCCGGACGGGCAGAGGCTGCCGCATAGGTGTTCAGCGCATCGGCATAAGCGACACCGAATTTATTCTTGCTGGTGCCGGTGGTGATTTTCGGATGGGTCAGCGCGTCCACATCAGGATTGATGCGCAGCACCACAGTGGCCACTTTGCCGAGCTGGCGGGCAACACGGGAAATCGCATCCAGTTCTTCAATGGATTCAATATTCAGCTGGTGCACACCGGCATTGAGTGCCGCTGCAATTTCCTCATCGGTTTTACCAACGCCGGAGAATACGATTTTATCGGCCGGAGATCCTGCGGCCAGCGCACGATGCATTTCACCGCCGGAAACAATATCCATACCGCAACCTTCACCGACCAGCAGTGACAGCAGCGACAGGTTATTATTGGCTTTAACCGCATAGCAGATCT